>JBASAV010000828.1:0-2044 GCA_049650785.1 Lewinella sp.
TCCGGCCTCCATGTACCCCAATGAGCCCAAACAAAAGTTTCGCGTCGGAGCGCAGGTCATGTTCAATAAGAACGATACCGCGGGTCGCACCTACTACAATGGAAAAATAGGCCGGATCACCGCCATGGAGGGGGAATGCATTACGGTAGCCATCCCCGGCGAAGATTCCATCCAGGTACTACCCGTGGCCTGGGAGAATCGGAAATACGAGTTGAACAAGCAGAGCAAGGAGGTGACCGACGAGGTCATCGGCACCTTTACCCAGCATCCACTACGGTTGGCCTGGGCGATCACTATTCATAAAAGCCAGGGCTTAACCTTCGAGCGAGTTATCATCGACGCGGCGGACGCTTTCGCCCACGGCCAGGTTTACGTAGCCCTGAGCCGGTGCAAAACCTTCGAGGGGATCGTACTGCGCAGTCGGATCGGCGGTAGTAGTGTCAAAACGGACCGGGTCGTTAGCAACTACTCCACCCGAGCGGAAAAGCAAGCACCGACGGCGGAGGATCTGGCCACCGATCGGCGACATTACCAGTATAATTGCCTGCGGGAGATTTTCGATTTCTCCGGTACCGACCGGAAGCTCGCACAGCTGGAACGCACCCTCTTCGAGCACGAAAAATCCATTCAGGGTGAAGCACTGAAGGAGGTCAAACAGATCCGGGATCAGTTGGAGCAGAAGATTGGGCAAATCAGCCGGAGCTTTCAGTTACAGTTAAAGACCTACGCACAGTCGGCCCACCTACCTAGCGAGAGCGAGGAACTCGACACCCGCCTCCAAAAAGCGGGTGCGTACATGGTACCCGCCATCAAGGAACTGTACGCGGCCCTGGGTGAGTCGTTCTTCATGTCCGACAACCGAAAGATCTACGACGCGGTCACCGAGCGGATGAAGGAGTGTGGGTTGGATTTTGCCATTAAGCTGCGTTGTTTCCAATCCTTCGATCAGGGATTCACCCCGGATAAATACCTGCGGGCCCGTACGGATGCCATGCTGGACTTCAAGCAGGAGCGGAAAAAGCCAGCATCTAAACCCGCCATTACCCTCGACACGTTGTCGCACCCCCAACTGTACAAGCAGCTTTCGGACTGGCGGAGCAACACGGCGTCCGAGCAGGGTATACCGGCCTACCGCATCCTTCACAACTCGGTCCTGCTAAGAATAGCGGGTACGCTGCCCGGAGACGCCGATGCGCTGCGGGCTATACCCGGAATAGGTGACCGCACCTGGAAGAGCTACGGCGAGGAGCTTCTGGACCTGGTCAGTGAATACGCCGAAGAACAAGAACTCCCCCTACAGACGGGAAGCTTCGATTTGATGCTGACGACCGATCCCGTACCTGACGCAGGATTGTCTTCGCGTGAGATTACGCTATCGGCTTTCCGCGAGGGAACGCCGGTGGACCAGATTGCCAGCAATCGCGGACTCACCGTGGGAACGATCAACAGCCATTTACTGCATTGGATTAAGAAGGGCGACCTGTCGGCGGAAGAAGTCGTACCCGCCCAACGGTTGGCCAGGCTAACGGAATTTCTGACCGATTACAGTGGCGAGGGCCTTCGTCCGGTATACGAGCACTTCGAGGAGAAATACAGTTATGAGGAAATCAGGATGGCGGCAGCTACGCTGATCATTAAATGATGGGTAGAGTAACTTTCGAATGACTAGCGGTGGTGCGTAATCGGTAGCCATCAAACACCATCCGTCCAGGGCATACCATTGACGATGTGGCTTACCGAATCTACCAGGTCATCGCGATCAACGCGGGTTTGTACGACCACCTGCAGGCCATTGTAGCAGAGAAATAAGTAATTAGCCAGCGACTTCACCTTACTGTCGGGAGCCAGTTCCCCCCTCCGCTGGGCCTCGGTCAGTATTTCCGTCGAAATAGCTACAAACCGCTCCCGGTTATCGGCCACGAAATCCAGGGCGCGCGAACAGGTGTTGGCCATTTCGGTGGTAGCGTTCACCAGATAGCATCCTTTGGCAAGCGCGGTACACTCGGGGTTGTGTTGCCGGGCTACTTCCAGCAGCACGTTGGTC
>JBASAV010000829.1:0-5777 GCA_049650785.1 Lewinella sp.
CTTACTCACTTGGCCCCGGCGCCCACGGTATATCTGGAGGAAGGTCCGTTGGGCCAGCCCGTTCAGGTAAACCCGTACCGATCGGTTAGGATAGAAAGTCCGGGATATGGACAGGTCATCGGTGGTATGGACGTAGAGCTGATTGAGCAGCTCCGGGTCCTGGTCAGAAGTTTTCAGCGATGCTTCGTATCGCTCCCACTTATCCTTGTTCTTCTCGATGAAATCGGTTTCCCGCATACCTTATCGCGTGGTATCGATCAATTCTGGCCACTCATGCGCAGGGCTTCCTGAACTTCGATCCGCTGGCCGTCATTGGTAGCCACTACAAAGGCACCTTCTACGCCCATCTGCTTGAGCCGGTCGCGTAGGTTGGCGGCATTCTCGTAGGTGCGGAACTTGCTGACGACAACTTTCTGCATACCGTTTTGGTCGGTCAGGTCGAGCGCGTCACCGGTAGCCATGTCCGCATCCACCCGGTTCTGGGCGTAGGCACCCAGTTGTACCTGAAAGATCACCCCGTCGATGGAGGCTTCGTCGGTGATGACCTCATCCGATATCTGATTGGCTTCCAGCATGGTGATCTGCTCGCGTAATTGTTGAATTTCCTGGTACGCCTGTTCCGCGGAGGCTTCGGCGGTTACGAGCTGGTTCTGCATATCCCCGGCTTCGCTCTCGTAGCTTCCCAGCTGTTGCCGTAGGTCGGCCACTTGCTCCTGCGCTCTGTCGCAATCCTCCACAAAATCGCGCAAGGAAGCCGGGTTTTCCCGGTATTCCGCGGCACGGGCATTCCAGTCCGTTCCGTCTTCCCCGACTACGGGGGCGACCTTGGGCGAACAGCCTACGGCCAGCACGAATAAAGCGGGTAACAACAAGCTCAGGTGTTTCATGGGTCTTCGTTTTGCGGTAAAGCTAAGGGTTTCAAAACGCAGTGTCTCACGGAAATTTATTTAGACTGCGTACAGATAGTCGACTTTTCCTATCTTTACGGCGTTACGTTGCTACCAAAAGCTCCTCCCATGCCCTTTCCCGTTCCCGCCGCGGCTTCTCTGTATAAGGTCGGCCAATCCGGCACCATAGATCGCTTTACTAATGAGAATCTGGCGGGCAAATTACTGGACATCGGGGTGCGCCCGGGCTCGCGACTGCGGGTCGTGCGCAAATCACCCTTCGGGGGCAGCTGGTACGTCAAGATCGACCGACAATGCCTGGCATTACGAAAGAAAGAGCTGGCATGCATAATGGTCAAATAAAGGCCACGCCCGTAGTCGGTCTGGTTGGCAACCCGAACAGCGGCAAGTCTTCCCTATTTAATGTACTCACCGGTTTGCGTCAGCGGATCGGCAACTTCCCCGGCGTAACCGTGGAGAAGAAGGCCGGTATGCTGAAACTGCCGGGTCTGCCCACCATCGAGCTCATCGATTTCCCGGGGGCCTATAGTTGCTACCCGACCAGCCTGGACGAGCGACTCGTCGTCCAGGAGTTGACCAACCCCGAAGGGGAACTCTTCCCCGACGCCATCCTGTACGTGGCGGACATCACGAAGCTCGACAAGCACCTCCTGCTGTTCACCCAGCTCCGCGATCTCGACTTACCGATGATCCTGGTCCTGAATATGGCGGATCTGATGGAAAGTGACGGGCTCACCGTAGATATACCCAAGCTAAGTAAGAAGCTGGGCGTGCCGGTCCTTCCGGTAAGCAGCCGCGACCACCGCGGAATCGGGGAGCTCAAGGAAGCCATCGCCGGATTGCTTCACGAACCGGACGCCTTTCGCCCGAGCCAGCCTTTCTTCGAGCCCGGAGCCAGCGCGCGCGACGTACTGGCCGAACTGCGCCGGGAACTGCCCGCGCGTAATGATTACCACGCCCTGCTCCTCACCCACCACGCTCCCTGGCTAAAGCATATTCCGGAGCAGACCCGCCATTACGTGCAGGAGGCGCGCGTACGTCATGGCTTCCACAGCCTGCGCGCCCAGGTCGACGAGACCATGGACCGGTACAATTCCTTCGAACCCATCGTGCGGGATACGGTCCGCCACGCCGGCGACAAGGACTCGTTCAGCGACCGTATAGATGGCATCGTCACGCATCCCATCGGGGGGCCCCTCATTTTCGTGGTGCTGATGCTTCTCCTCTTTCAGGCACTATTCGCCTGGGCGAGTATCCCCATGGATATGATCGAGTGGACCTTCGGTAGCCTCGGAGATGTCGTCCGGCAAACCCTGCCCGAAGGTTGGTTCACGGACTTGTTGATCGACGGCATCATTGCGGGATTGGGGGGCGTGCTGGTTTTCGTACCCCAGATCGCTATTCTGTTTTTCTTCATCGCTATTCTGGAGGAGGTCGGTTATCTGGCCCGGGCCGCCTACATGTTCGACAGCCTGATGCAACGGTTTGGGCTCAACGGCCGGTCGGTAGTGGCCCTGGTCAGCGGGCACGCCTGTGCCATCCCGGCCATCATGAGTACCCGCACCATCGCTAACTGGAAAGAGCGGCTGTTGACCATTCTGGTGGTCCCGCTTACCTCCTGCTCGGCCCGTATCCCGGTGTACGTCATCCTAATCTCCTTTGCGGTACCGCAGGTGGCTTACTTCAACGGCTTGATCAGTCTTCAGGGGTTGGCCTTCGCCGGTTTATATTTTCTGGGCATCGCCAGCGCCATGCTTTCGGCCCTGGCCTTCAAGTACGTCCTGGATACCCCCGAGCGTAGCTTCCTGATGCTGGAACTCCCCGAATACCGGGTGCCGGTTTGGCGCAACGTCGGCGTTACCGTTTGGCAAAAGTCGAAGACCTTCGTGGTAGAAGCGGGCAAAATCATCATGATCATCAGCGTCGTGCTGTGGGCGGCTTCTACCTACGGACCAGCCGAGGACATGGCAGCAGCGGATCGTTTGGCGGGCGCCAGAGCGCAGGAAATGAGCTTATCGGAAGACGAGACGGCTGATCTAATCGCTTCCGAGCGACTCGAAGCCAGTTACGCGGGCCACCTCGGCAAGTTCATCGAGCCGGCCATCGAGCCATTGGGCTACGATTGGAAGATCGGCATCGCCCTGCTGACGAGTTTCGCGGCCCGGGAGGTCTTTGTCGGCACGATGGCCACGATCTACAGCATTGGTAGTTCGGACGATGAGTTCCGCATCCGGGAGCGACTCGCCGAAGAGCGCGACCCGGAGACCAATGAGATGGTTTACAATCCGGCCACGGCCTGGAGCCTGTTGATCTTCTATGTTTTCGCGATGATGTGTATGTCTACGCTGGCCGTGACGCGGCGGGAAACCAACAGTTGGAAGTGGCCGGTCGTGCAGTTTGTATTCATGACGGCCATAGCCTACGTAGGGGCGATGGCGGTCTACCAGATACTGGCCTGAGCGCGGAGCTTTACCGTAGGCGAAAGGCTGCTTACCTTTGGACTCCATGCCGAAGCGATTGCGCACCTATCTGCTATTCCTCCTCCTGTTGAACCTGGCCACCGTGCTGCCGGCGCAGGGTAGCGATAACCCCTTCGAACTAATCGATCGATTGCCGGAGGAAGCACAACCCGCCGCTCCGGTCCCCACCTCCGACAACCCCTTTGAAGTTTACCCGGAAGAAGCGGTAGCGGAACCCGTCATCGGTGCGGCCCCCGCCGCCCCGGTTGACGAACCGACCGATCCGCAGGAGCGATCGATCGTCTTTATCCACCTGCTGCTCGTGCTGTTGGTGACGAGTTTATGGGTCCTGTTCCGTGATCTGCTGCGCCAGTGTATGCGCGCCATCGCCAACGACAACGTGATGACCCAGCTCTACCGCAGGCGATCGGGCGGACAGATCAGCGCGCTGTGGATGTGCTACTTGTTCTTCCTCCTCTCGGCGGGTTTTTTCCTGTATCTGGTCTCCCTGGAATTTGGGGTGACCCTGCCCATCAGCGGTGTCTGGAACAGCTGGCTGACCTTCACGCTATTGGTGATGGGAGCGGTCGGCTTTAAGCTGAGTTTCCTGGGGTTGGTGGGAAGGATCTACCCGCTGCGGAAAGAACTGAGCCGGTACACCTTTCTGCTGATGGTGTTCAGCATCCTCGTGGGGGTGTTGCTGGTACCGATCAACTTGCTGATCAGCTATGCCCCGGAAAGCTACCGGCATTTCTTCCTGATCGCCGGCATGATCGTTCTGGGCGTTGTGTATCTGCTCCACTTGGTGAGGGGTCTGTTCATAGCCAACTATTACGTGGGCGGTAGACCCCTTCATTTTTTGTTATATATTTGCACCATTGAAATAGCACCTTTGCTACTGGTTTTCCGCTATTTGAGTAATTCCTTGGCTTAAGTAGAATTCTCCCAACTGCCCTCACCAGTTCACAATTTACCCCATGGCGGCTACAAGTCAACCTTCGCAAGAAACTTACAAACCCGTTCGTACCGTCCTTGTATCGCAGCCGGAGCCCGAGCGCAGTCCGTTTGCCAAGCTGGAGGAAAAGTACGGTCTGCAGATCGACTGGCGTCCGTTTATCGAGGTGGAAGGCTTAACGGAAAAAGAGTTCCGTAAGGAGCGTATCCGCCCGGATGAATACACTGCGGTCATCTTCACTTCCAAACTGGCGATCGAGCACTTCTTCCGGCTGTGCAAGGCACTCCGAATCGAGATGAGCCAGGAGACGAAGTATTACTGCATGACGGAGGCGATCGCCAACTACCTGCAGAAATTCATCGTCTACCGCAAGCGGAAGGTATTCTACGGCCAGCGGACCATTCAGGACCTCGCCCCCACCTTGAAGAAGCACCGAAGCAAGGAAAAATTCCTGCTCCCGTGCAGTAACCTGGGCTCGGAATTCGTGTCCCAGTATCTCGAAGAGAATAACTTCGACTGGACGCCGGCCCTCATGTACCGGACTATCTCATCGGACCTCAGTGACCTGACCGAGGTGTACTACGACATCATCATCTTCTACTCTCCGCTCGGTATCGATTCCCTGTACGAGAACTTCCCGGACTTCAAGCAGAAGGATACCCGCTTTGCGGTAGCGGGCCGGAAAACCACGGCTGCGGTTGAGAAACACGGCCTGACCGTGGACATCGCGCCGAGTCCCCCCGAAGTACCAAGCATGGGTATGGCCCTGGAGAATTACCTGAAGAAGTCGAATAAGAAGCAGTAAATGGATCCCTCCACAGGGGGCTTCGCCTACCTGGACCGGATACGCCAGCGCCTCCAGACCGGTGACCTGCCCGGCTATGCCTCCCAGGAAACCATGGGCCATAAGCTGCGACAGCACCACCGCGACGCTCCGGATAGTGCGCGGGCGGCCTCCGTACTGGCGCTTTTTTATCCGCTCGGATCGGAACTGCACCTGCTCTTTATCCAGCGCACGAGTCCACCCGGCGACCGGCACGGCGGCCAGATATCCTTCCCGGGAGGCTCAGCCGATCCCACGGACGAGAATGCGGCCCATACCGCGCTGCGGGAAGCCCGGGAAGAAGTCGGGGTAGCGAGCGAGTCCGTAGAGCTGATCGGTGAGCTTACTCCCCTCTTCATCCCCATCAGTAACTTTCTCGTCAATCCCTTCGTAGGCTACGTAGAGCGCCGTCCCGAATTCGTGCTACAGGCCAGCGAGGTACAGCGAATATTGGAGTTGCCCTTCGCGGGCTTTTACGCAGAAGACGCCGTGGCGTACCGGGACAAAAAACTGTTTAACGGTATGATCTTGAAGGACGTTCCCCACTGGGAGGTAGCCGGGGAGGCCGTCTGGGGAGCTACGGCTATGATGGTGGGGGAACTGGTGGAACTGGGGAAGGAGTAGACGGCTGC
>JBASAV010000830.1:0-3233 GCA_049650785.1 Lewinella sp.
CCATGCGGCGGGCGTGGTAAGCGAGGATCGTCAGGCCCTCCAGGTTCATGGTGCTGTAGCTGAGCGACTTCGTACGTTCGATCTCCTCCGGCTGGCTGCCGTCGGCGGCCAGGTGAGCGGCGATGCGCTCGGTTTTGGCTTTCTCCAGTACCGTCCGGGCCTCTTCCTCTCGCCCCAGGAAGCGGAGCATGCTCACGAGTTGGGCGTCGTACCAGGTGCCGTGGTTATTGTGGCGGGCGGATTCTTCCCGCCCCAGTTCACTCGTCATCAACCAGTTCGCGTAAGCATCCGTCCATTCGTCAAATGCTGCGCGTTCGTCGGCAGTTAGCTCGCCCAAATGTTGCAGTAATTCCACGCCGGTGATCACCTCCATGATGGCGCGAAACTCGATGATGCCGTAGCAGCGGCCGTCATTCCGCCCCGGAATGCCCTGGGCGTATTCCAGGTGGGGATTCATGCGGGTTTCCGGATCGATAAACCAGGTGCGTAGCTGTTCGCGGGCCCGGTCGGCGTAGGCCTGCCGGTCGGAAAAGTAGGCGGCCAGGCTCAGCTCGAAAAAGTTGCCCAGGGCGTTGCGCCTGGCGGTCACGTCGACGTCGAGGCCACGGGTCCGGGGATTTACTTCCCCGTCGCGGCGGATCCAGGGAAGGCCGTCTTCCCGCTCCGGATCCGGCCACCAGTACGGCGCCAGACTCAGGTAGTCGTGTTTGTCGCCGCTGGGAGGCAGCTGCGTTTTCTGCGTAACGGCGTAGAGGGGAGCAGTGAGGAGGGAGTCGGCAGCATCGATCAGGCGACGGTATGCCGGTTCCCATCTTTTATCCTGCGCTCCGGCGCCCGCTTTGGCTTGCGCTATACGCTGGCCATCCAGGTTAGTCAGTTCGGGAACGGGGAGTTCATCGGCATTGGCTTCCGAAGTGGGGTTGACGCTGGGGCTGCACCGGCACAGTAAAAGCAGCAGCGTCAGGAAAAGAAGGGGGTTGGGGTTAGGTAAGCTCATAATTTCAGCACTTCGCTACCGGCCATCAGGAAAGCGCCCGTACCGAAATTTTGCCAGCTTTCGGCGGAGGCGGGTTTGGGGTCGTAGCCGATATTCTGGACCCAGGTGACTTTACCGTCCGGGTTCTGAATGGCTTCGAGCGCCGACCAGGCCTTGCGCACGGCAGGCAAGTATTCGTCGCGGTCCAGCAGGCCGTTGTTGATGCCCCAGGCCATCGCGAAAGTGAAGAAGCCGGTGCCGCTGGTTTCGCCGTGATCCCAGGCTTCGGGCTCGAGCAGGCTGACGCGCCACATGCCATCGGCGGGCTGGATCGCCTTGATCTGGGCCGCCATCTCCTGGTACAGACCGACGTAGAAGTCGCGGTGCTCGTAGTCTTCGGGCATCTCTTCCAGGATCAGGGCCAGCCCGCCCAGGACCCAGCCGTTGCCCCGTGACCAGAATATCTTTTTGCCGTTGCCTCCTTTCTGATCGTCGGGCGATCCCGTCCATACGAAGCGGGTATCCCGCGCGAAGAGGTGTTCTTCTTTGTCGTAAAGGAGGTCGTAGGTCTCGGTGTAGTAGCGGTGCATCTCATCGAGGAGCTCCGGCTTATCCTTCAGGCTGGCCCATTCCGTGATGACCGGCGGAGCCATGAAGAGGGCGTCGCACCACCACCACAGGATCTCCTCCTTAACGGACTGGTCCCCCTGCTTCCATTCGTGATCCTTATTGAGGTGATCGTCGAGCCAGGTGGCGGTCGGTTCGAGGTCCACCAGTCCGGGTTCCTGCTCGTTGAGGTAGAGGTAGGAGTAGCTGATGGCCACGTCGTCGGCGTGGTAGTAGCGGTCGTAGGTCTGCCAGTCGGTCATTTCACCGCGTTCCTTTAGCGCGGTGAGAAAGGCGGGATTATCCGTAGCCATATGCGCCCGGGCCACCCCGGTATAGTAGGCTCCGTTGGTCCAGTCGGTCGGCGCTTTCGACTCGATGGGGTTGGCTTCCTGCCAGGCCAGCGCCCGAACCATGGCCGTTTGGATTTCGTCACTGTTAAATTTAGGTACGCCGGCACAGGCCGTAAGGAAAACGAGTAGGAGGTAGCAAATTCTGGGCATGAGCGACGAAATAATTAAGGATCAACGATGCCCAATGTAGGTAGCGGACCTACGGCCAAGGGGTTAAGCGTCAGCCTTTTACCGCCGCCGTAACGAATCCCCCCCCACATTTGGATGATTGTCGGCTTCGCCGTATAAATTTGGGCGCCGAGCGCAGGAAGAAAATTTTGCGAACCGGGGCGGACCTGAAGCTTTCTACTTCTTTTTCCCCCTTTACCCGTTACCTTCGCCCTTACTCGAATTATTGTATACTTTACACTATCTAAAATTCCCCCCGCTATGACCGACCATCAGAATACCAAAATCGTCGCCACCGTAGGGCCAGCCTGTAGTAGCTATGACGGGCTCAAAAACCTGATCGAGGCCGGCGTCGACGTATTTCGTCTGAACTTCAGTCACGGAACCCACAAAGATCATAAGCAGGTCGTAGACCACGTCATCCGGCTGAACACCGAGATGAATACGCACTGCAGCATCATGGCCGACTTACAGGGCCCGAAGTTGCGCGTCGGTAAAATGGAGGGTGACGGGCTGGAGCTCGAGCCCGGCCAGGTAGTGACTTTCGTGAACGACGAATGCATAGGCAATGCCGAGCGCATCTACATGAGCTACCCCCAGTTTGCACAGGACGTACGGGTCGGTGAGCGCGTTTTAGTCGACGACGGCACGCTAGTGTTCGAAGTAGTGGATACCAATGGGATCGACACGGTGAGGCTGAAGGCGCTTTACGCCGGCACGCTTAAATCGAATAAGGGGGTCAACCTGCCGAGTACCAAGATCAGCCTGCCGAGTCTGACGGACAAGGACATGGAGGACCTCCAGTACATTCTCACCATTCCGGAGATCAACTGGATCGCGCTGAGTTTCGTGCGTCACCACTCCGATTGTAAGGAACTGCGGGGGTACATCGACCGGGCCGGCCACCAGGCCAAGATCATCTCGAAGATCGAGAAGCCGGAGGCCATCGAAAACATTGACAAGATCATCAAGCACTCCAACGCCATTATGGTGGCGCGCGGCGACCTCGGTATCGAGATGCCGATGGAGCGCCTGCCGATCATCCAGAAAGAGATCATCCGTAAGTGCATCCAGCGGGCCCGCCCGGTCATCGTGGCTACCCAGATGATGGACTCGATGATCACCAACCC
>JBASAV010000831.1:0-2153 GCA_049650785.1 Lewinella sp.
GGTTACCGAACAGCCGGTTGGCGGCGGAGTAATTCTCGCGGATGGTGCTGAACTGCTCTTCCAGTCCCAGCCCCCGTGCCTGGGGCCGTAGGTTGGAGTACTGCCCGCCGGGTATCTCCGTATCGTAGATCGTGGCGGTCCCGGCACGTAGCTCCGTTTCGAAGGGATAGTAGTAGTTGCGGACCAACTCGAAGTAGTCGGCGTACTTGTTGAGCAGCGGCAGATCGACCGGGTTTTCCCGCGGGTGCCCCTCCATCATCGCCACGATGCTGTTGTAACCGGGTTGCGAAGTGAGACCGGATAAACTGTTGAGGGCCACGTCGATAACGTCCACACCCGAATTAACTGCTTCCAGGTAGGTGGCGCTCTGGATGCCACTCGTATCGTGCGTATGCAGATGTATCGGCAGGGAAATCTCTTCGCGCAGGGCGGTGATGAGTTCTTTCGCCGCGAGTGGCTTAAGGAGCCCGGCCATATCCTTGATTGCGAGGATGTGGGCACCGGCGCTTTCCAGCCGCTTGGCCAGATCGATGTAGTACTGGAGATTGAACTTGGTGTTACCCGGGTTGGTCAGATCACCGGAGTAGCAGATACAGGCTTCGGCCAGACTGTCGGTGTTTTCCCGGACGGTCTTGATCGATACCTCCATGTTCTTCACCCAGTTCAGCGAGTCGAAGATGCGGAAGAGGTCAATGCCCCCCGCGTATCCCTTCTCCTTGCCCTGGGCATCGTAGAGCATCGAGCCACGGGCGGCTTCCTCGATGAATTTGACGATGAGGTTATCCGGGTAGGCCTTGTAGCCCACGCCGTTGCTGCCCCGCAGCAGCATCTGGAAAATCGTATTCGGGATGGCTGTTCGCAACTTACGCAGCCGCCGCCAGGGATCTTCCATCAGGAACCGCAGCGCTACGTCGAAGGTAGCTCCACCCCAGACCTCCATACTGAAGAGGTCACCGGGCTGGTTCATGGCGTAGCTCCGACTGACATTGAGCATATCGATCATCCGCATACGCGTAGCCAGCAGACTCTGGTGGGCATCCCGAAAGGTGGTGTCGGTATACTGAATCTTATTTTCGTTGCGCAACCACTCGACAAAGCCGTCGCGACCAAGTTCCTTTAGCCGGTCGCGGCTTCCCTTCGGCATCTCGGCGTAGGGGTCGAATTTCGGTACGATCGGTTTTAGGAAGTCCCGCCCGGTTTCTTTCTTTTTACCTACGTCGGGGTTATCATTGACAATGACATCCGCCAGGTACCGCAGCAGGCGCGTACCCCGGTCACGGAAATTGGGAAGCTCCATCAGTTCCGGATGATCCGGTATGAAGCGAACCGTTGCTTTACCCTCCTGAAAGTCCTGGTTCTCAAGCAGATTAAGCAGGAAACCTATATTCGTCTTTACCCCTCGGACCCGGAATTCCCGTAGCGCGCGGTGGAGCCGCTCGGCCGCTCCCTTGAGGGTGCGTCCGGAACTGGTCACCTTCACCAGGAGGCTGTCGAAGTAGGGGGAGATCACCGCGCCGGGAAAGGCCGAGCCGGCATCCAGACGGATGCCCATACCACTGGCGGAACGGTAAGCGATCAGCGTACCGTAATCGGGCTTGAAGTCGTTAGCGGGGTCTTCCGTGGTTACCCGGCACTGGACGGCAAATCCGTTGGCCTGGATGTCCTCCTGACTGCGGATGAATATCGTCGGGTGGTCCAGGTGGTAGCCCATGGTAACGAGGAACTGTGTCCGGACCAGGTCGATACCGGTGATCTCCTCCGTGATGGTGTGCTCGACCTGGATACGGGGATTGACCTCGATGAAGTAGATGGACTCGTCCTGGTCGACCAGAAACTCCACCGTACCGGCGCAGTAGTACCCTACGGCTTCCCCCAGCTTGAGGGCATAGGCGTAGAGCTTGTCTTTGGTTTCCTGCGACAGATTCGCCGCCGGAGCTACTTCAACCACCTTCTGAAAGCGGCGCTGCACCGAGCAGTCCCGTTCGAAGAGGTGGACCAGATTTCCGTGGCGGTCACCCAGTAGCTGTACCTCGATGTGCCGGGGGTTCTCGATGAACTTCTCCAGGAAAATGGTCCCGTTACCGAAGGCTTTTTCCGCTTCGCTGCTGGCGTCTATGACCTCGGTGCGGAGTTGCTTTTCACTGCGGACGACG
>JBASAV010000832.1:0-13040 GCA_049650785.1 Lewinella sp.
GTACATACCGGCCACTTCCTCGAAGTGAGGAACCTCCGCCGGCCGGCCGCTTACCGTGGTGCCGAAGCATACGGTCGGACTACTAAAGTAATCACCGAGCAGGGCGGCCCATACCCCCTGCATGAGCGTATTGACGCTCAGTGAATTTGACCTGGCGTAGGATTCCACGGCCTGTTTCAGCTCCGGGACGATACGGATGCGGGTTTCGCGCTGTTCGGCCTGCCCCGGCCGAAAGAGGCTGTTACCCCGGTGGCGCTCCAGTTCGGAATACCAGAACGCCAGACCCGAGTCACGATCCTGTCGTTTAAGCCAGCTCAGATAATCCTTATGCGTCGGTAACGGGCGTAGATCCAGACCCGGCTCCGAGTAAAAACGGAGCATGTCCTTCAGGATCGCTTCGGCTGACCAGCCGTCCAGCAAGATGTGGTGACTGGTCCAGGCGAAGTAGTGATCGTCGGTGCCGATAGTCATGGCAGTCAACCGGCCGGCGGGCGGCTTGGTCAGTTCAATCGGGGTACGACGATCCTCGTTCAGAAAAGATTCCCATTTTTCCTGGGCGGCGTCTTCCTGCGCGCCGGCGCCATCCAACCAGTTGATGGACGGCGAGACGTCCGGATGGACGACCCACACCGGCTGGGAAATATTCTCCCAGTGGACGGATGCGCGCAGCGCCGGATGCTGCCGGAAAGTCCGGTGCCAAGCTTCGGCGAAGCGCTCCCGGTCCAGCGGCCCGGACAGGCGAAAGTGCATCTGGATCAAACCCTCATCCCGCGCCGGATCGGCGCGATGATTGAAGAGCAGCGCACGTTGCAGCGCGTTGAGCGGGTAGACGGCCTCGATCTTTTTCTTCGTCCGGGTCATCTAGCCACCGAGTTGATCTAGGAGCCCGTCGAGGTCATCCTGGCTGAGGGAGGCTTCCGGGAAGTCGGAGGGGGTGAATTGCTGGTCCTCGCGGTCAGCACAGTGCGACACGATGGTTTTCAGTTCCGCGACTACGGCGTCCCCGAGGGAACGGACCGTGGTCGCTTGGTGCAATTGATCGCTGAACGCCCAGGCGATTTCCAATTGACCATTTCGTACCGCCGCATTGATCTCCCACACCCGGCCGAATTCACCGTTGGCGGAACGGAGTTGCGATTCGACGAAGCGGGGACCACCCTCACCGCTTTGCGCGGCCTGCCCCAGGTAATTGAAGAAAAGCGGCGGCTGCTGGTCAAGCTCGTCGTGCCCGCCCGGGTAGCGCAGCACGCCGTAGCCGATTCCCTGGTCCGGTACGGCCCGAAACGTTTCCTTGACGGCTACGATATCCTCACCGGGGTCCGTGCCGCTCAGGTGGAAGGTCAGCGGATAGGAAACCGTGAACCAGCCCACGGTTTCGCCGACCGTCAAGTCGCCGTCGAGCGATTCGCGGCCGTGGCGCTCCAGGTTGAGGCACAGATCAGGTCCGTCGAAGTGCGTCCGCACCGTCCGCAGTACCGCCGTCAGCAGCAGTTCCTCGGCCCGGGTACCGTAGGCCTCGTTGGCGTCCTGTAGCAGGGCGGAGGTAGTTGCTTCATCCACCGCGAAGGGAATGGTTTGCACGGTCGATTGCGGCACCGGCAACTGCCCCGGTAGATCGGTGCGGATGGCGGAGCTTCTTTGCTCTTTCCAAAAGGGCAGGTCCGCGGCAAACTTACCGTCCCGGCCCCACCGGTGCAGTTGTCGGGCCCATTGGTGGTAGGGAGTGACGCCGGTGGCGGGCTCGCCGGTCAGGGCGGATAAAATTTTGTCCCAGGACACCATGTCCACGACCAGGTGGTGCGCCCACACCAGCACCCGCCGTTCGGTCGGCGACTCGCACACGATCACGCGGAACAGGGGATCGCGGTCCAGGTCAACGCTGTTCTGGAAGTCCAACCAATCGGCTTCCTGACCGGCCGCCTCCATGCGGCGAACCGAGAAAGGGACGGCACCATCGGATGGCGCAATCCGGGCGTGCCACTGGCCTTCCGCGTCCCGGGAGAACTGCTGGCGTAGCGCTTCCTGTTGGCGGTAAAGAGCTTCCGTGGCGGCACGGAGTTGGTCGGTACGGATATCCCCCGCGGGCCCAAGCCACCACGCCTGGTTCCAGTAATGGGGGGCCGTAAGGTGTTCGTCAAAGAACCACCGCTGGATGGGCGTCAGCGGAATGCTACCTTGAAATTCAGTGCTTATTTCGGTTGCCTGCCCGGCAATATCACGTGCGACCACGGCCAGCTCGCGAATGGTCTGCCGGTCGAAAATGGCCGTCGCGGGCAGCTCGATCCCGGCACGGCGGGCCCGGGCTAAAATGCGAATGCTCAGGATAGAATCACCGCCCAGGGCAAAGAAATTATCGGTGACGCCGATGTCCTCCTGGCCGAGTACTTCCCGCCAGATAGTCAGGAGCGTTTCTTCGGTAGCATTGGAGGGGGGGCGGGTCGTCCGCGCGGGCTGTTCCGACTGCTCCCCGGCCACCTCCGCCAGGGCTTGTAGATCCACTTTCCCGTTGGGTAAGCGGGGGAAGTCTTCCACGACCACGATCCGACCGGGCACCATGTAGGCGGGCATCCGGTCGCGCAGACGGGTGTTTAGGTCGTTGACGGTCGTATCACCGGCAAGGATCACGTAGGCCACCAATTGATTACCGGAGGGGGCAACTACCACCTCGGCGTTGGTGACTGCGGGGTCATCGATAAGCTGCTCGCTGACCTCTCCGAGTTCCACCCGGTAGCCACGCACCTTGACCTGGCGGTCCCGGCGGCCGAGGAAGAGCAGAGCCCCGTCCTGCCGGCGTACACCCAGGTCTCCGGTCCGGTAGACGCGGGGGGAGCGGCCGTCGGGCAGACTCAGTTGGGTGAATTTTTCGGCGGTCAGTTGCTCGCGGTTGGGGTAGCCGGCAGTCAGCCCTTTTCCCGCGATGCAGATCTCCCCGGCCACTCCCTTCGGCACGAGCTTTCCCCCTTCGTCGGTCAGGAATACCTCGTAGCCGGGTATTGCCTGGCCAATCGGTACGGGTCCGTCAGGTGCATCGGGAAGCAAGCGGTGAACGGTTGCCCATACCGTAGCCTCCGTCGGACCGTATTCATTATACAGCCGGGCCTCCGGTAACCGGTCGAAGTGCTGAGCAGCCGTGGCATGGGTACAGGCCTCCCCCGCCACGATGACGGTCGATAACGACCGCAAACGGTCCGCATCGGCAAACTCCAGCAACTGCCGGTAAAGCGTAGGCAGCATCAGGGTGTGCGTTACGCCTTCGCGGTGGATCAGTTCCCCCAGTCCGGCCGGGTCCTGCTCGGCACGGGTTTCGGAGATGACCAGTTTCCCGCCGCCGCAGAGCGTCCAGAAGATGCCGGCGACCGAGCTATCGAAGGAGAAGGAAGACAGCAGTAGAAAGGCGGTCGGCCATTCGCCGTACACCTGGTCGCGGGCGGCATTGCTGTGATATAGATTCTGGTGGCTGACGCTGATGCCCTTCGGCTGCCCCGAACTTCCGGAGGTGTAGATGAGGTAAGCGGGGTCCGTAACTTGCCGGTCGGCGGCTTCCGTAGTTGACAACGGGTCAGCAGCGGAAGAATTTATCGGGAAATACCGGACCTCGCTGGCCGAAGGCAGGTCGGTATGGCCATCGGTGACCACGTAGCGCGTACCGCTGTCATCGATCATGAATTGCCGTCGCTCGGTGGGATAAGCGGGATCCAGGGGGAGGTAAGCGGCGCCGGCGCGCAGAATACCCAACAGGCCGACGATCGCACTGCCGTTCCGGTGGGCGTGCAGGCCGACGATCGTACCCGGCCCCACCCCCGCAGCGGTCAGTCGACGGGCTAATCCCGTGGATCGCTGGTCGAGTTGGCGGTAGGATAGCTGCTCGTCTCCGCAACGTACAGCTACGCGGTCGGGATACCGGTTCGCCGCAGCGACGATCTGGCGATCGACGGTAACTATTTCCGCCGCATCATCCGACGGTGGCGCGGATAGCTCCTCGACCGTGACGAGCTCCAGGTTGCCGACGGCGATGGTGGGCTGGGCCACGACCTGTTTCAGTATCAGGGCATAATGCTCCAGCATCCGTTGGATCCGCTCGGGCGCGAAAAGGTCCGTGGCGTATTCGAAGACGTAGTCGAAGTGGCCGGGGTGATCGGCCACGTAGAGGGTCAGGTCAAACTTCGTAACGCCGAGGTCCAGCGACCGACTTTCCAGTAATACACCAGGCTGCAGTTCGATCGGTTCGGGTACGTTATGCAGGATGAACATCGCCTGGAAGAGCGGATTAGCGCCCGCGTGCCGAACGGGGTTGAGGGCTTTCACCACCGCATCGAAGCCTACGTGCTTATGGGCGAAGGCCTCCAGCAGGTTGCTTTGCACTGCGGTGACCACCTCACTAAAGGGTAGATCACGGCGCAGTCCCTGTCGGAGGACCAGGGTTTCGTTGAAGAAGCCGATCAGCCGCTCCAGATCGACCGTGTCGCGGTTGGAAACCGGGGTACCGACCAGCAGGTCAGCCTGTCCGCTGTAGCGGTAAAGCAGTACCAGGTAGGCGGAAAGCAGGTAGACGTAGGGGGTGATGGATAGCTCCCGACAGTGCTCCCGTACCGCGGCACTGAGGTCGGGGTCGAGGCTGGCTTCGGCGTACTTTCCCTTGTAAGTCTGTTGTGGCGGGCGCGGGTAATCGGTAGGCAGATCGAGCAGGGGGGGTGCCCCCGCCAGTCGCTCTTTCCAGAAGGCCAGGCCGGGCTCGGTATCCTTCGCGGTCTGCCGACGGGCGAACTCGCCGTACTGCAGGGGCAGGGGCGTCCAGTCGATGGCGCGGTCCTCCCGCAAGGCCCGGTAAGCGGTAGCCGCTTCCTGGCAAAAGATCCGCATGGACTGCTTGTCCGTAATGATGTGGTGTTGGCTCACGATGAGCCGGTGCCGGTCCGCGGATTCCCGGATGAGCATCATTCTCGTGAGCGGTCCTTCCACAAGGTCAAACGGGCGTTTGGCGAATGCCACTGATTCCGCTTCGTTCAGCGGCTCCGTCCGGTAGGTCCAGCTGAATCCCGTCCCGGAGCCAATACGTTGCCGGACGCCGAATTCGGACTCGTAAAAGGTGGTGCGCAGAATCTCGTGCCGTGCTGCCACCCGGGCAAATGCATCGCGGAGTCCGTCGGGATCGAGCGAACCGACGATACGGAAGCTTTCGGCATAATTGTAAAAGGGGTTATCCGGAGAAAGCTTAGCGAGTACCCACAGGCGTTGTTGCCCGGTGGAAGCCGGATACGCATCGCTATTGACTGGCGAATCGGAAGCGTCGGGGGCCGGTTTCTTCCGGTTCCGCCACTTGTCTAGAAGGGAAATCTTACTCATGCTCTCTAAGGGAATGTCTTAAAACCCGTCTATGATCCAGCGTACCGGAATATTAACGTCGAAGAAGCGCTCGATAAACCAGTACATGGCAATGATGATGAGCAGAATCGAGCCTCCAAAAAGTAGATAACGATAAATACTTGTCTTGCGCAGCAGGTACAAAATCGGGAAGACCAGACAAATGATCAGGACCTGAGCCACTTCCACCCCGACATTGAAACCCAGTAGCGACCAAGTCATGAACTCCCCGCGCAGGCCCACCTCGCCGAGTACGCTGGCGAAGCCGAAGCCGTGGAAGAGCCCGAAGACGAAGGCAATGATCACTCCGTCGTTGTGGAAAAGAGGCTTCAGGTTGTGGGCCGCGGCGAGGGCGATGGACAGGGCGATGAGTGATTCGACCAGGTAACCCGGCAGGCTCACCAGCCCCAGGGCGGCCAGACTGAGGGTGATCGTATGGGCCACGGTGAAGAAGGTCACGATCTTGAGCACGTACAGGAAGGCGGGCCGGAATTTCTTCACGGGCCGCCACTGGCCATCATCGGTACGGTAGACCACCGCCGGGAGCAGCAGCGCAATCAGAAAGAGGATATGATCCAGTCCGATGTAGATGTGGTACATACCGCTGACGATCATCGCCCATACCCCTTTCCAGATGGACACGTCGCTCAGATCGAGCACCTTGGGACCATCGTCTCCGGGGGCGAAGCGAAGGCTGATCATGGATTCGTTATCGTGGATTCCGGCCTTCCAGTTATACTCGATGAGGGCAAAGGTGCGATGTGTCGGATCCACGTCATAAATTGGATTGAATCGGACATTGAGCTGGTCGGGCACCGTCGGGGTATTGCCCAGTTTGAAGCCCGTACCGACCACGTAGCCGTTGCGTAACTCCAGGGTGATGATCTCGTCGGTAAAGGTGATGGGATGATCGCCCAGTGAAGAACTGATCGCGAGCCGCTCTCGTAGGTAGGCCTGGATGGAAGGCATGTAGGGCCGGAGTTCTTCGGCCCGCATACCCTCTTCCAAACCGAGATCCAGAGCCTTATTCACGTCTTCTACGGTCAGCTGTACCGAGCCGTGAATGGAGTCCTGCAGGATGCGGAAATACACATAACTCTGATTGGCAACGTGCGCCTCGGCGCGGGGGGTCAGGCAAAAAATGCCGACAATGAATAGCAAGATTACTCTACCCAGATGGCGTCCGGTAGTTGGCCGATTAGGCCACATAATGAATTCGTTCATAGTGTTTGTCAGTGAGGTTGAAGTACGAAGAATGCAGTCAATCGGATGCTCGCGGACAATAGTCAGCGAGCCATACGGGCCGATTAATTTGAAAAGTAGGCCCTAAACTAAGTAACTTTCTCCCCGTTTAGGGCTACACAGACACTGAATAGCAGTGTCATGCGTAAGGTTTAATGCATCTTTTGGTGCCGCCGCCCAGACACTACACATTTTGAACGACACACTCCATACATGCAAACTGTACCCACAACCCTCGTCCTGACCCGTAGCGTCGTCGAGCAAACGCTAAGCCATTACGGCCTGGACGGGGTGATGCGCCGGCTGGTCAAACGGCTGGAAGCGGCCATGGCCAACCACGATGCCGAGCGCACCGTCACCCCTACCCGCAGCGGCTTCCACTACGAACGACCACACACCGGCCTGATCGAGTGGATGCCCATTCACGAAAGGGGCCGCGACGTGACCATTAAGGTCGTAGGGTATCACCCGCAGAATCCCTCCGCCTACGGCCTGCCGACCATCGTGTCCACCATTTCCGCCTACGATACCGCCACCGGCCACCTAAGCTGCATCATGGACGGCGTGCTGCCCACAGCCATGCGGACCGCAGCCGCTTCGGTCATCGCAAGTCGTCACTTCGCCGCACCCAATAGCCGGACCCTCGGACTCATCGGTTGCGGCGCACAGGCCGTGGCCCACGTACATGCGTTGTCACTCTACTACGGCTTTGACCGCATCCTGATTCATGACGTCGACAAGACAGCCACCGATAGTCTGGCCGAACGGTGCCGGCGCTTCGACACGATTGCCGAAATCGAGATCGCTACCCCGGCCGAAATACTTAAATCGGCGGACATCCTGCTCACCGCCACCTCCATCGACGTGGGGGCCGGCCCACTCTTCGATGGCCTTGCCCACCGCTCCCACCTCCACGTGAACGCGATCGGCTCGGACTTCCCGGGCAAGACGGAGCTCCCGCTGAGTTTGCTCCAACGTGCCTTCGTGTGTCCCGACTTCCGCCCGCAGGCGGTCATCGAAGGCGAATGCCAGCAATTGGACGAAAAGTACATCGGTGACGATATCGTGGCCGTATGTAAAAATCCGGTAGCCTACCACTACTTGCGGGAAAAGCTGACGGTTTACGATTCCACCGGTTGGTCACTCCAGGATCAGGTGGTGCTCCGGCTCTTCGCCGAACTGGCCGCCGAACTCGGGCTTGGAGAATACCTGGAGATCGAAAACATGAGCGGCGACGCCACCAATCCCTACGACTTCCTGAACCAGGAAAGCCTGGAGCCACTGGAGCGAATTGCCACCAAAGTCCACCAGGCATGAACTACCGTCCCGATCCCCCCATCAATTTCACCCTCCCCCAGGAGTACCTCGATTACAAACAGACCGTAATCGACTTCGCCCACCGGGAACTCCAGGACGACGTGATCGCCCGCGACCAGGAGGGTACCTTCTGGCGCGAAGGCTGGCAAAAGTGCGCCGACTTCGGCATCCAGGGCCTCGCCGCCCCGGCTGCCTACGGCGGACAGCAGGAAAACGTGGACGTTTTCCGCTCCGTCGTGGCTATGGAAGGCCTCGGCTACGCCTGCCCCGATACCGGCCTGGTACTGGCCCTTAACGCCCAGATGTGGGCGGTACAGTCGACCATCGGGCTGTTCGGCACCGAAGCGCAGAAAGCAAAATTCCTGCCCCGCCTCGTGAAGGGCGAGATCATGGGGTGCCACGCCCTAACGGAGGCGGAGAGCGGCTCGGACGTCTTCACGATGACTACCACCGCGGAGAAGGTGGACGGCGGCTACGTGCTGAACGGCGGCAAGCGCCTGGTAACCCTGGCCCCCGTTTCCGACCTGGCCGTGGTTTTCGCCAGCACCGCCCCGGACAAGGGGAAGTGGGGCATCACGGCCTTCCTGGTGGAGGCGGACTCGGAGGGCTACACCGCCAGTCCCAACCGCAAGAAGATGGGCCTGCGTACCGCCCCCTTCGGCGAGATCACCTTCGAGAACTGCTTCGTGCCCGAGGAAAATCGAATCGGCAAGGAAGGGGCCGGCTTCAGTATCTGTAACCATTCGCTGGAGTACGATCGCTGTTGCATTCTGTCCGGCAAACTCGGCACGATGCAACGCCAGCTTGAGGACGCCGTGAAGTTTGCCCGCAAGCGTAAGCAATTCGGGAAACCCGTCGGGGAGTTCCAATCGGTTTCTAACCGGGTCGCTGACATGCGAATGCGCATCGAGATCTCCCGCCTGCTGCTGTACCGACTGGCCTCCCTCAAACTGAATGGCCAGCCGACCATGGTCGAGTCGAGCATGCTCAAACTCTACCTCAGCGAGGCCTTTGTCGAATCCAGCCTGGACGCCATCCGCATTGGCGGGGGCAACGCCTACCTGACCGACTTCGGCGTCGAGCGAGACCTGCGCGACGCCGTCGGCGGGGTGCTCTACGCCGGCACCTCGGATATCCAACGCAACATCATTGCCAAATTCTCCGGCCTCTAGCCCGATGCCCTACCTGCTATTTCATCCCATCGACCGGCACGCCGCCGACACCCCTGACCGCACCGCTTTCCGCTGTGGAAAACGGGGTATTAGCTACGCGGAGATGGCCGAACGTACCAACCGACTGGCCCATCTGCTACTGGCCCAGGGAGTACAGCGCGGCGACCGGATTGGCATCTACTTACCCCGGTCGCTCGACGCGGCGGTCGCCGTGCACGGCATCCTGAAGGCGGGTGCCGCTTACGTTCCCCTGGACCCGGAAGCGCCCGTGGCCAGGACCCGAGCGTTGATCGAAGACTGCGACATCAAGGTGGTCTTCGTTTCTCCCGCGCTCCGCCGCAACTTTGCTGCTATGTTTGCTGCGCCTAGTCCCGTTACCTGTGTCATGGGCGGGGAAGCGGAAGGCACCAAAAGCGTAGGCTGGAATACCCTCGACGACTACCCCGCTACCCCACCCGACATTCGCATTTTGGGTGACGATCTGGCCTACGTCATGTACACCAGCGGCTCTACCGGCGAGCCGAAGGGGATCATGCATACCCACGCTTCGGGACTGGCCTACGCCCGCCTGAGCCGGGACCTCTACGGTGTAACCCCGGATGACGTCATCGGCAACCACTGCGCCCTGCACTACGACATTTCCACCTTCGGCTACTTCACCGGGCCGCTGGCGGGGGCAACGACGGTGATCGTCGCAGATGCTCACACCAAGTTTCCCACCAGCCTGCTGCAGCTGGTCGAGCAGGAACGCATCACCATCTGGTACAGCGTGCCCCTGGCGCTGCTGCAGATGCTCCGCTCCCCTACCCTGGCCGAACGCGACCTGTCGGCCCTACGCTGGGTACTCTTCGGCGGTGAGGTCTTTGCGCCCCGCCACCTGCGTACCCTGATGGAGCACGCCCCGAACGCCCGGGCCAGTAACGTCTACGGCCCCGCGGAGGTGAACCAGTGCACCTACTTCCACCTCGACGAGGCGCCGGACAACGACGATCCCCTCCCACTGGGCCACGTCTGGAACGATACGGAAACGCTGATCCTCGACGCCGATGACGAGGAAGTGACCGAGGGTCAGATCGGGGAGTTACTGGTCCGCAGCGCCACCCGCATGAAAGGGTACTGGAACCGGCCCGACCTGACCGTCCGCGGCTTCTACTACCGCGAACGCATCCCCGGGAACCGGGAGACGTTCTACCGCACCGGCGACCTGGTGTACCGCGACGCGGAAGGCCTGCTGCAGTTTATGGGCCGCAAGGATCGCCAGGTAAAGATCCGGGGCCACCGCGTGGAACTGGAGGAGGTCGAAGCCGTCCTGGCCGCCCAGCCCGGGGTCGGCGAGGCCGCCGTGTACGTGCGCGAGACCGGCGACAACGAAAAAATTATCGAAGCTATGGTAGTTCCTGAAACCAACTCGGGGGGTGATCCTCGTAGGTGGATCGATGCCATGGCCGACCAACTGCCCCCCCACACCCTGCCCGCCCGCATTGAGCTGGTGGACGCCCTGCCCCGCAATGACGCGGGCAAGATCGACCGACTGGCCATCCGGGCCGCGGTCAGCAAAAGCATCGCCTGATATGGAAGAACGTATACTCACTTACATCAAGACGGAACTACTCGCCGACGAGCAAATCGACCTCACGGCCGACGACGACCTGCTGGGCAGTGGCCTCATAAGCTCCATGGCCGTGTTCCGGCTGATCGACTTCCTCGAAAAAAGCTTCTCCGTACGCATCCCGCCCGAGGAGATGACCATCGACCACTTCATGACGGTCAACGCCATGAGCGAATACGTCCGCGAACGCCAGGCCGCGGCCAAAGTATGAGTACCGGCGACGCACTAACCCCCGCTCAGCTGGTGCTGTGGACCGGCCAGCAGCTCGCGCCGGATTCGCCGCAGTACAACTGTGTGTTCACCTTCGAACTGCGCGGTCCGCTGGATGTCGATCGCTTCCGCGCGTCCTACGCCGAACTGGTGGCGGAGTGCGACAATATGCGGACGGTGTTTCGTATCCACGACGGAGAACTGGTGCAGGTGGTTCAGCCGACAGGCTCCGCGGACCTTCCCGTCCGGGACTGGAACGGCAGCCGCGAAGAACTGGAAATAGCCGTGACCGAACGCGGCGAACGCGTCTTCGACCTAAGTAAAAACGGCACCGACGCCGTGCTCTACCAGCTCGCCGAAGACCACCACCTGTTCTTCCTAAACCAGCACCACCTGATCGTCGACGCCTGGGGCGTAAGTGTACAGTACCGCCGCCTGGCAGAACTTTATGTAGGGCGCCGGAGCGCAGGAGAAGCGCCTTCCCAAAAACTGCCTTCCTTCCAGGATTACCGCCAACAAGACCCTACCGACAAGGTGTCCCTGCCGGACTACTGGCAGCAAGAAAATCAACCCGTCCCGCCGCGGCTGTTCGGTCGCGGAAACACGACCGGCGTTTCCCGCTCTCCCCGCCTGCCCGTCGTGCTCGACGCCGAACGGATGTCCGCCCTGATTGCCCTTGCGGAGCGAAGGGACGTGCGCCACTGGACCCGCGAGATGACGGTCTACAATATTCTCACCAGCCTGCTGGTCGCCTACGTCTACCGGGTAAGCGGACAGACCGAGATTACGCTGGGTACCCCCGCCGCCAACCGCAGCACCCCCATCGAACGCCGCCTGCCGGCCCAGCTGATCGAAATGTTGCCGCTCTACGGCTCCGTTGCTAAGGATGATACCTTACTGACACTGCTGCAGCGGCTGCGGGTCAGTACGAACGAATTCCTGAAATCCGCCCGCCCCGGGTTGGTCCGGTCGGAACTTTCGGCCTCCTTCAACGTGGTGCTGAACTACATCACGGCCGCCTTCGGTCCGTTCACCGGGGATATTGACTGTCACACGCGCTGGCGCTCACCCGGCCACGCGGACCCCGGGCACCACCTGCGGCTGCAGGCGCACGACCTGGATGGCTCCGGGCGGCTTACCCTGGAATTCGACCTCAACGAGGCGGTCTTTCCGGAGACCGTGCGTAGGGATATTCCAGCTCAGTTTTTACGTCTCTTCGATGCGCTGGTCCGCGAGCCGGAACTTGCGATCGCCGACGTCGACCTCCTGGGCGATGCCGCTACGGAAGGCATCTTGGCCGGCGGTCTCGGGCAGACTACCACGCCCAAGAAGCTGACCGTCCTGGAGCAATTCCGGGAGCAGGCCCGCCAGCAACCCACCGCCACGGCCGTAGCGCACGGCGATCAGCGCCTGACCTACGCGGAACTGGACGAGCAATCCGGCCGCCTGGCTGCCTTCCTGCAGCAGCGGATCAAGCAACCGGGGCACAACGTAGCCCTGTTCCTGCCCCGCTCCGCCGACCTCCTGGTGGCCATCCTGGGTTGCTGGAAGGCCGGGCATACCTACCTGCCCCTGCCGACCGATCTGCCGGAGGCGCGGCTGGAGCACATCCTGCGTGAGACGGACTGCGCCCTGATCCTTTCCGATCAGTCCCGTTTCAAGCGGGTGGAAGGTTACCGGATACCGACCATTCTCCTGGATACCGACCGGCCGGCCATTGACCGGCACGATCCCCTGGCCGACGTGCCTACTGGCGCCAGTGAGCTGGCCTACATCATGTACACTTCGGGCAGTACCGGAACCCCGAAGGGCGTCGAAGTGGGTCACGCTTCGCTGGCCAACTACATCGACTTTGCCCGCGGACGCTACGTGAAGGGGCCGCAACCCACTTTCCCGCTTTTCACCACGATCGGGTTCGACCTGACTGTCACCTCGCTGTTCACCCCCCTGACCTGCGGCGGCCAGATCATCGTCTACCCGGAGCCCGAACCCGGCACCCCCGACCTCGCCGTCCTGCGGGTGATGGACGACGACCGCTGCGACGTCGTCAAGCTAACGCCTTCCCACCTGGCCCTGCTGCGGGGTCGGGACTACCGGCAGGCCCGCTTGCGCACCCTGATCGTCGGGGG
>JBASAV010000833.1:0-2151 GCA_049650785.1 Lewinella sp.
GGATTTGCGGCCGGGTAAGCTGCCCGGCGTGGATATTCTGGCCGAAGGGATCATGAATGCCCAGCCGGTGGTCTGGCCCTACGCTCCCGACCAAAGCTAGCGGCTAATGGGCATCGTCCAAAGCCAGGTCCTCCGCAACAACGCCCTCTCCATCCTCGGCGTCGCCATTGGGGCCTTCGCCCAGTTGTACGTCTACACCCTCAACCTCGAGGTCAAGGGTTTGGCCGATGCGCTGCTGAAGTGGGCCCAGCTATTGGCACCCTTCTTCATGCTCGGCACCACGAGCGTCATGGTCCGGATGCTGCCCTACGTGAGCGGGGAGCGGGAGGCCGGGGCCGGTCGACTATACGGTCGTGCGTTGACGGTACTGGTCGCCACCTGCATTACGGCCGGGCTCCTCCTGTGGGCCGGCGGGGCCGATTATCTCGCCCGACAACTCAGTGAGGGCGCGGAGATCGGCTACCTGGGCAGTCGTCCCTACCTGATTCTCTGCCTGATCCTGATGACCGGCCTCATCGCCGTGCAGACCACCCACCTGATGAATGCCCTCCGGATCGACGTGCCGGTGGTCGCGAGCAGCATCATCCCCAAGCTCGGCCTTATTGCCCTGGTGCTCCTCACGGTTTACGGCTCCCTCCAGCGGGAAGGCTTTGCGTACGGTCTCATTGCGCTGTATGGCCTATCCTCCCTGTTCCTGTTCTGGTACAGCCGGCGGCGGGGGGCGGCCAGACCGTCGCTAGGGACATTGGGACTTTCGGCGGCGGCGCGCAGGCAGATGTATGCCCTCGGGGGGTACAGTATTCTGGGTTCGCTCGGTTCCGTATTAGCTACGCACATCGATACCGTTTTCGTCAGTACGTATCTGGGTGATGTGGACACCGCTATCTACTCCTTCGCGATCTTCGCCACCACGGTGATCCAGTTACCGAATAAAGCGGTGCAGTCGATCACCAGCCCGATCGTGGCCCAGGAGTGGAAGAACGGGAACCTCGCCCATCTGGGAATGCTTTACCGCGATTCCGCAGCGGTCCTCCTGGCAGCGGGGGGTATGATCTACGCCGGTGGCGTGGTTTGTCTGCCCCATGTCTACGCCCTCGCCGAACGCACGGAAAATCTGTCTCTCAGTTACTGGGTCTTCATCTACCTCGGGGCGGGTGCCTTATTCGACCTGATGACCTCGATCAATTCGACCCTCATCGGCAACACCGACTACTTCCGGTGGAACGTCCTATTCGTGGTCCTGCTGGGTACCGTAAACATCGTGCTGAACTACGTTTTTATCGCCCAACTGGAGCAGGGCCTGCAGGGGGCGGCTATCGCCACGGCCCTGTCGCTATTGCTCTACAATGTGGTGAAGACCGCCTTCGTCTATTTCCGGATGGGGCTGCACCCGCTCAGTCTGGGGATCTTCTACACCGGGGCTGTCATCCTGGGAAGTGTGGGACTGGCGCTGGCGCTGCCCGAATCCGATATCCCCCTTGTCAACATCCTGCTGCGGGGGTCCGTGGTGGTCATCTCATTTTTTCTATACCTTCGCTTCACCAATGGCGTACCCGCACTCCGCAAATTCCTGACGGAATTGAAGATGCCCTTCGGCGGCTAACCCACCCTGGCCCATGGATGAACCTACATTTGCCGTAGTCGGCTACCCCCAAAGTCACAACCTGGGCGACGAAGTACAGAGTATCGCCGCCGGGCGGCTGTTGCCCCGCGTGGACGTACGCGTACCGCGGGAGGGCATGGATACCTTTCAGAGCGCTGCTGACCGCATTCACCTCCTCTGCAACGGTTTTTTCATGTATGCCCCGGAGCACTGGCCCCCGGGCGATAACATCGATCCGCTGTTCGTCTCCCTCCACGTCTCCACCGAAACCGGAGCGGCGAAGTACCTGCTTCGTCCGGACCTGAAGTCCTATTACCAGCGTTACGCCCCGGTAGGCTGCCGCGACCGGCAAACCGCGGCGGGATTCAAGAAGCTGGGGGTGGATGCCTACTTCTCCGGCTGCGTTACCCTCACGCTTCAGAACCCCTACGGCTCCGAAGAGCGAAACGACGAGATCGTCCTCGCCGATCCCTTCTACAAGTTCCTGAATGAAGACTACCGAGATTATCTCGCCGGTGAGATGATCCCCCCGGAACACCGTCACCGGG
>JBASAV010000834.1:0-2561 GCA_049650785.1 Lewinella sp.
GGTTAAACCTATCAACTCAAATATGGCCATCAATACAAAGCGTGAAATAGCGCAAGCATTCTCTGGCGGGCACTTCGAGCGGTGCATGGCATATGTAACCGAGCGGACGATCTGGGATACGCCGGGGGAACAGTATCTACGTGGTAAAAAAGAAATCGAGCCCTTCTGCAAGAAGATAGCCGGGTACTTCGCTAGCGTCACCACGGATTTTCAGCAGATCGGTGTGGTTGAGGACGATACGGGAGTAGCCATCCATGGCACCGCGGAGTTTGTCCGCGACGGCGTGCGGGTATCCCGGATATCCTCCTGCGACGTGTACAAATTTGACGGGGATAACCGGATCGTCTCCATTCATTCCTACTGTATCACGGAACGGGATACCGAGGACTAAGCAACTGACAATTATCATTTTTTGGGATTACCCATCCTAAATGCCAAGTAATTAAATCACATCATAAAATAGTCGCCACCAAGCGCGTAAATCCATGGCCCATTCCATTCACCCCTGCCTTTGGTTCGACGGCACCGCCCATGAAGCCGCCCACTACTATTGCTCGATCTTTCCGGACGCACGAATACTTTCCGAAAATCCGATGGTCGTCAACTTCGAGCTGAACGGGCAGACCTTTATGGGCCTGAATGGCGGTCCGCAATTCACCTTCAACGAGCCCGTATCCTTCGTAGTGAGCTGTGAAACTCAGGGAGAGATCGACCACCACTGGGACCAGCTTACTGACGGTGGCCAGGAAGGGAACTGTGGCTGGCTCAAGGATAAGTACGGCCTATCCTGGCAGATCGTCCCTACTATCCTGCCAAAACTACTCGGGGATCATGAGCGAGCCCCGCGGGTGATGGCTGCCTTCCGGAAGATGAAGAAGTTTGACATCGAAGCGCTGAAGAACGCCTGAAGTTGCTGCGACTTACCGGTCGACCCGCTCCACTTTTGCCGCCCAGTCTCGGTTCTGCCGGCTGTCCTCCGTCGGAAAATCAGGTAGGGCAAGCCTCCCTTCACCATCGCTAAGCAGGTCGACCGGCTCCAACCACTCCCCCGTAACCGGATGGTACCACGTTAGCCGGTAATCCGTATCCGCCTGCATACCGCTGACTTCCGGTACCGCTGCCCCGTGCTCGAAGTAGAGCAGAGCCAGTTCCACGGCCGCGTCGCGGAGCATGTAGGCCCAACCGTCCAGCCCTTCGTAGGGGGCATCGGCCGCCTTGTATGGGTGTAAATCTTCCCGCACCGGCTGCAATTCCGCGTAGGCATCCCCTTCCGACAGGATGAATTCGCCGAGGTGAACCATGTAATTTCCGGAGATATATCCTAGCGCCTCCCAAAAGTGGGGTCGTGCACCGGCCGGCTCCCCGGTGGTGGTGATGTCGTAGGCTGCCGTCCCGTGCACGTGGCCGGCCAGTCCGCCCGACAGTACGGAGCCGTACATCTGCGCCCGGGCAAAGTAGTTGTCCCGCTCCGAATTCGCCGGCGGCCGCTCGCCCCCCGGCATATTGATCTCGTGGTCCCAACCGGTGTAGTACGGCTCGAAGTTGATGGCCGGGTACGGCGGCTCCACGGCGAAGATGGACTCCAGCGAATCGCTTACCCGGTGGTCCCGCGGCTTGTTGCCCACGCTCTGGATGGTGAGCCAGGGCGCCTCCTCGCCGCTCCCGAATTGCTCCAGCGTACTGTTGTTGATAAGTGCCGTCACCGGCTGCCCGAAGGGCGGCGGCCCGTAGGTCTGGTGGTGCAAGGTCAATGCTTCGTTGAACTGATCGGCGGTCAGACTGAAGTCTTCCGGGATCCAATCAAGGTGGATGCCGCTGAAGACCACGTTGTAGGCCCCGTAGCGCGCGATCAGGTACTGGAAATAGCGCGCGAAGCTCTCGTTGAAGTCGAAGTAAGCTGCCCACGCCGGACCGGCATCCCTTCTCACCGTCTCCAGTAGGGAAGTGAAACCCTGCTCCGACAGGAAGGCCATTTTTTGGTCCAGGCTCCGGAAGTAGGCCGGATTGATCCGGTCGAAATCAGACAATTCCGCCCTCCCTTCCGAAGGGTGAAACGGCAGGTTCCCGCGCTCGTCGCGCATGTTTTTGGCCGTGAAGCTGCCCCAGTAGCTCATATCACCGCTGGCGTCGCGGCCCAGGGAATCCGATACCGTATAGCCGAATTTCTCCCACGCATTCCGCAGGTACACCCCGTTGGAATCCGCATAGGTGCTGGGGTGCATGTCCGAATCCCAGTTCGGGAAGGCCGCGATCATACTCACTGAGTTGAATCCCTGCCGCTTGCGGTACAGCACCGCGTCCTCGAAGCCGATGCCGGGGCCGGGTTGGTAGGTACTGTCCGTCTCCGCCCCGCGGAAGGGCAGGCGCCACGTACTCCCCGCGAGCCAGGTATCGCCCAGCATAAAGAAGGGCGTGCCGTCGGCAAACACCAGGGCATGACCTAGGGCGTCGGGGCGCAGGAACCCACGGCGCACCGGGTTTTCGGCCAATTCCCCTGCGGTCCAGGACTTCGCTCGGAAGGTGCCGCTGTGTCCGTTCAGCCCCGCGTCGTTAGGTTGGTT
>JBASAV010000835.1:0-1741 GCA_049650785.1 Lewinella sp.
GATATGGATAATGACGGTATCGGTGACGTCTGCGACGATGACATCGATGGTGACGGTACGCTCAATGCCGATGATTGTGATCCGACCGATGCGTCAATCGGCGCGGCCAGTGTAACCTACTACGCCGACGTGGATGGTGATGGCTTCGGCGATCCGAATGACTCGGTAGTTGCCTGTGAACGGCCGGATGGCTACGTTCTTAACGGAACGGACAACTGTCCTACTTTCAGTAACCCCGATCAGTTGGATGCCAACGGTAACGGCATCGGAGACGCCTGTGAAGGTGTTGTGCCGAGCAGAACAGCCTTCACCCTGGAAGCCGAGTGTGCCCAGGTTGGTGGCAATTGGTTGACGCGGCAGGACGTGAATGCGTCAAACGGATTCTACATCATGTTCCGTGGAACCAGTTCCACCCGTACCGCACCTGCTGACACTCCTGCTAATTACACGCGCTTCGTTGTTTCGGATGCCGAGGCTGGCCAGTTCTATCTCTCGGCTCGGGTATACGGTCGCGATGCCGGAAAGGATTCATACTGGGTACGGGTAAACAGCGGCACCTGGGTTAAATGGAACGCCTTTACCGCTTACGGTACCTACGTCTGGAACCGTGTTGCCGGTAATCCGGTGACGCTCCGTGAGGGTGCGAATACAATCGACTTCGCCTACCGGGAAGCCGGTACGCGCTTGGATAAGATTCACATCAGTAAGGAGACCACCTTACCTACGGGTATGGGTGATCCGGATTACACCTGTGGCGATAACGCCAACCAGGCTCCGGTTGCCATTGCTACGGCAACTCCGAATGCTGGCGTGGCTCCCTTGGTGGTCGAAATGAACGGTAGCCAGTCCCGGGACAGTGACGGTACGATCGTGTCCTACCAGTGGGCGTGGTCCGAAGGTTCTATTGAAGCCATATCTGGAAGTATTACCCTACCCGAAGGCGTACACGAAGTCAGTCTGACCGTAACGGATGATGATGGTGCCACCGGTACTACCATGGTCAAGATCGCGGTGGGCGCTTCCGCCGGGTTAGACAGGGATGGAGACGGCGTACCCGATGACATTGACAATTGCCCTGAGGTGGCGAACCCCGATCAGATTTTGCCTTGGTTCTACGCCGACGCAGATGGTGATGGCTACGGAGATCCGATGGATTCGATACAAGCCTGTGTACTGCCTGAAGGATACGCCAGCAATAATCTGGACAACTGTCCTACGATCAATAGTACCGACCTGACCGACACCGACGGTGATGGACTGGGAGACGTCTGTGATCCGGACGATGACGACGACGGACGTATAGATGCCTACGATTGTGATCCCCTGGATCCGACCGTCATCTACCAGCAAGCCTTCTACCGTGATGCGGATAACGACGGATACGGTGATCGTTCGGATTACGTGTTCGCTTGTACCCAACCTGAGGGTTACGTAAATAACTCGGCGGACAACTGTCCTGACGTTTTCAATCCCGATCAGATTGATTCGGATAACGACGATGTCGGTGATGCTTGTGACGACGATACGTTTGACGGAAACTACTGGCTGGAAGCCGAGTGTGCTACACTCAGCGAAGGATGGAGCATCGGCGAAAACAACCTGGTTTCCAACGGGCAATACGTTGGCTACCAAGGGCTGAGTCGTTTGAGTCCCCCTACGGCCCCGGACCCCGGTTCGCAGATCTACACGACCGGAGATGTCGAAAAGGATTGAACCTACCACCGGTTCTTCCGCATGCATA
>JBASAV010000836.1:0-11292 GCA_049650785.1 Lewinella sp.
CCTATAGCTCCCTGTACGAAGGCCACGATCAAAGTACCCTTCAGGGTCGCCCGGGCCACCAGCGCGAAACGATCGAAAAGCGCTCTTTCCCGGTGATCGCCCATTGGAATGGTGTCGACCAGTGTCCGCTGAATTTTCCAGCCATCTACCAAGAAGAAGTAGAGCAAATAGATTACCAGCGTGAATTGAATGATAATATTCAGGATGCTACCGCCGAATCCAATGGCCCAGCCGGCAAGAAACTGACTCGCCTGTCCGATGGAAGTATTTAAACGGGTGCGAAGATCCTCCGTACTTACCCCAAAGTCGCCTAGTGCCTCCGACACTTGAGGCAACCGTTCGTCTACATAGTCCAAAACGACACTTGGATTGATGTCTCCCGCCTGTACACTTTGGTAAAGCGACATGGCTTGGTTAACGAGGGCAATAGCCAGCAAGGTAAATGGGATGATGACGAAAAGAACGACCAGGAGGGTCGTGATGGCTCCGGCGAGACTATCCTTGCCCCGGAACCATAATCGGATACGACGGTAAACGGGAAAGAAAATCACGGCCAGCACCGCCCCCCAGAATACCGTAAGCAGGAAGGGACCGATTAACCAGAAAAAGGCGAGGGTCGTTATCGCCACCAGTATGAAAAAGATATTTCGCTTAACCTTGCGAATGATCATGTTATTCTCGAGCGGCATGTAAGCAGTGTTGTTGGACGCGAACCACATGGTCCGGATCCATATACGTAGTACCCGGCGCAGTGTCCAGTGTTCGGTTGCGGCTCTCCGCCAGGGATAATTCTTATCACGCCACCAATTCCTGGGCTACGTAAACACGGTCAGCCGTATCCCTTCGTTATGGTCTTGTCCGGTAGCTGACGCTGGCCGGGCATCTCTTCGACTTCGGCACTTTACCTTCGCTATTCATGTCCATTTCTACCGCCTTTCGCCTCGCTCTGTTTAGTTTAGTATCGTGTGCGCTCTCCGCGCAGAAGTACAGCAACGAATTCTTGTCGATTGGGGTAGGCGCCCGCGCGCAGGGTATGGGTACAGCCGTAATAGCGTCCCAAAACGATGTGTACGCAGCCGCCTGGAATCCGGCCGGTCTGGCAGCCATACCGGCCGAACGGGGCCTGGAGGTAGGCGCCATGCACGCCGAGTGGTTCGGTGGGGTAGGGAACTATGACTTCCTCGGCATCACCCTCCCGCTCTCTACCGGTAATCAACGTTTGGGCTTCGGCCTGATTCGCTTCGGAATTGACCAAATCCCCAATACACTATCCCTTTACGAGGCCGATGGCACCATCAATTTTGATAATGTCACGGAGTTCTCCGCAGCCGACTATGCCTTCCTGGGAAGTTACGCCCGGGCATTCTATAAGGAGAAAGGTGTACTGCGTTTGGGAGGAAATATCAAGGTTATCCACCGCAGTATTGGTGAGTTTGCCACCAGTTGGGGGTTCGGTCTCGATCTCGGTGCCCAGTACCAACGTAACGACTGGACCTTTGCATTTTTAGGACGTGATTTGACGACCACCTTTAACGCCTGGAGTATTAATTTCAGTGAGGAAGACCGCGCTGTTCTGGAACTCACCGGTAACGAGGTCACCCCGCAGAGCGTGGAGATCACGAATCCTACCCTCATGCTGGGTGCCGCCCGTCGGTTCTCTTTGTCGGCGCAAATCGGGCTGACGGCGGAGTTGAATTTGATTGCCACGACCGATGGTAAACGCAACACCCTGGTCAGTGCCGATCCGATTAGTTTGGATCCGGCTCTGGGATTTGAGGCGGATTACGGGGGATTTGTTTTCCTGCGCGCCGGCGTCAGCCAATTGCAACGCATTCAGGATTTTGGCGGGACCGAAAACTTGCAGTCCCGTCCGGCACTCGGGCTGGGTCTTAAGGTGGGACAGCTCTTTGTCGACTACGCTTACACCGATCTGGGAGACAACGAAGGGCGGTCCACCTACAGCCACGTCGTGAGTCTGCGACTGGGCATCCGTCCGGCTACCCAGGATAACTAATCGGTCTCCCCATCCGGTGGAGGAAGGACTTTTACTTCCGTTTCAAAGGGTACCTCCCGGCAGACCGCGCTCGCCCGCTCAAAGAGTTCGGCATCGGTGTATACATATTCCAGATGATCAACTTGCTGGATGGTCACCACCGCCACGCCCTCACGAACATCGGCGATTCGAAGCAGCACCCCAACCTCCATCAGATTTTGCTGGATAGCTTGGCAGTATGGACTGGCGGCAATGTATTCGCGGGGATCCATGAGAACGCAGATTGGGGCCCGGGTGTGATGCTTTGTTAACGGGAAAGTGCTGCCGGTGGAACAAGTAAGAGGCGATTAAGCACTATCATTCGCTCACTGCAGCTACTAAAGTAACAGTAGTAAAAAGTGAATGGGGGAGAAATAGTTCGGGCTATCCGGTATAGAACGGAATAGCCCGGAATTGGGTAGAGGGCGACGTCGCATCAGAACCGCGGACACCGATCGGAAGTGACCATCGCCGGCCAGGACATCCCCAACCTACACAAAGGATCATACCGTGATTTCGAGGCGCGTATCGTCTCAAGCAGCATGGTGTTGCAGGACAACCTTGCCAAACACAACCGCTCCACCCTTCGCTTTGAATTCGCGAACGGATCCATCATGGAATTTGTCAGCTACGGTGATAAACAGGACGCAAAAAACGGGAAACGGGACATCGCTTTTTTCAACGAGGGCAACGGCATACCGTACGCCATCTACCGCCAAGTGGCGGGTAAGGCGGCGCGGCGGCATGGGCGGGGTGGTGTAGTCACTTACCTTTCCGGGATGAAACACAAGCATGTATTTGTAAGTGGGCTTCACCGAAGTGGCACGACACTCTTGCAAAGAATTATTGGAAGCTCACGCTAGGTGGGAATGCTGGGTGGATGTACTTCTTCCAAAGAAGGACAGCACCTGCAATCGGTGATGACCAAAGATCCGGATCATGGTGGGCCCGGATATATCGCCCTGGATCCTGAATTAGAGCTGTTGCCCTCCAGTCCTTTGGCCACCGAATCCAATCGGGAAAAGCTCATGCAGGAGTGGTCGCAGTACTGGGATATGGATAGCCGGGTACTGGTGGAGAAATCTCCGCCGAATATCGCCCGCACCTTGTTTCTGCAGCACCTATTCCCTGATGCTTTTTTCGTCACCATCATTCGTCATCCGATTCCCGTAGCGCAGGCAACCCGCAAGCATTGGTCGGTGCCAATCCGGAAATCGGTGGAGAACTGGGTTAAAGCCTATGAGCTGTACCGCGAGCATAGCAAGGGCCTGCGGAACGAGCTATTCTTTAGCTACGAGCAACTCATCAGCGAACCGGACTTCATAGTAGCCACCATCGAGGATTTTCTCGACATTACGATTAAGCAGTATCCGTTGATCAAAGACAGTAACGATGCCTATTTCCGACACTGGAAGGGGAAATCCGTCTACCAAATCTACGGCAAACTCACGCGTATGTACGTTGAGCGAAAGTATGGGGACAACGTGGCCGACTTGGGGTACAGTTTTGACGACTATAGCATTCACCCAGAGATACGACTGCGGAAAAGCTAGCTTGTTATCAAAACATGCTAAAGCATATTTCACCCGTTCTTGGAGGGAAGCGCTACGCCTACTACACTGGTACGGCAAAGTAGTGTCGCTATCATCTGCTCCACGCCCGTGCGCACGCCCTGAGCGCCGATGGCCTAGCTTTGTTGGTGGGGTAAAGAAGACCGGTCACCTCGTCCCCGTGGTGTACAATCAACTCAAAACAATAGCCGCCGAGGCGGATATAAAATTTTTGCAGACCCGGCAGGCCATGAAGGGACACTGGGGGCCTGGTCGACATCGTTCTGAACATGCTGGAGAGCATCGGACTGGTGCTCTTATTTCCAAATGTCCACGAACAAAAAAAACCGCACCTTCGTCCGACAAGGACAAAAGTGCGGTCTGGGGTGGAAGACCGGGTTCGAACCGGCGACCTCTGGAATCACAATCCAGCGCTCTAACCAACTGAGCTACAACCACCAGGTTACACAGCTCCCTAAGAAAGCGACGCAAAGGTAAAAAGTTCCTGCTTACCGCGAAAGGTCAGGACAATATTTCTCCAGCGCGCGGTGCATTTTCTCCTGGAGAGTCCGCGCCGCGATGGCCGGATCCGCTGCGTAGATGATGCCGCGGCTACTATTGACCAGGAGGCCGCAAGCCGCATTCATCCCGTGTCGGCATACACCTTCCAGATCGCCCCCCTGCGCCCCGATGCCCGGAACCAGAAAGAAGTGTTCGGGGCAAATTTCTCTTAGCTCCGAGAATTTTTCTGCCTGCGTGGCCCCGCAAACAAACATCAGCTGATCCGGCGTACCCCACTGGCTGACCCGTTGCATCACTTTGAGATAAAGGGGTTGATCCCCCCCGCCCTGCTTGGCGTGCTGAAAATCCTGACTACCGGCATTACTGGTAAGTGCGAGCACGATGGCCCACTTATCTGGTATTTCCAGGAAGGGGGCGACGCTATCCTGTCCCATGTACGGAGCAACCGTAATGGCATCCGCGCCCAGCGTGTCAAAGGCAAAGCGGGCGTAGAAACGCGACGTATTGCCGATATCCCCACGTTTGGCGTCGGCAATAACCAGGTGTTCCTTTCCGATGTAGGCTATGGTCTGGCGGAGAATATCCATACCTACCATGCCAAGCGCTTCGTAGAAGGCGGTATTGGGTTTGTAGGCTACACAGTAGGGGCGTGTAGCGTCGATGATATAGCGATTGAACGCCAGCACGTCGTTTTCGAAGCGAGGGGGAATACGATCGGTATCCGGATCGAGACCCACGCAGAGGAAGCTCCGTTTTTCGCTTATCGTTCGGACTAATTGTTGATGATCCATTGCCGGCTGTTTGGCGGACAAAGGTAGGGGCATTACTTCACGAAGCCATAGTTCAACGCTCCGTATGTCTTACCGACACGGCGGAAGGGATGGCGGGCCTGAATTTTAAAGCGAATGCAGGCGTCCGGGTAATGGGAGTGACACAGCTCGTCGTAGAGAGTTGTCGGGACGTTTCGGTAGGCAATGGTGGTCGGACCACTTTTATAGGTCAGGAATAGGATAGCCGTTTCCCGGTTGTAAAAGGCTTTAGCGACTATCTCGCTATTTTGTCCAAAGGTGTGTTGTTGCATGATCGAGGGTTAGGGATTAAGCTACAAACGCTATCAAAATACTCGACGTTCACTATATCTGTCAATAATTAGAACATGAATCGGCAATAACTATATGTTTCCACATAATAATTGGACACCCGACGGACACCGAAAAGGATGAAAATGAAAATTAAAAAGTAGGGCACTTAACCCGACTTGGATAGGCGGCTTCCTGTCGGTAAACGATGCTTATTTCGAATCCGCCCCGCGTGTTGGTCACCTGGTTCAGGTCCCCGGTCCGGAGGTCGTAGCTAACGCCGATCTGAACGCTTTCCAATTCCAGGGCTACTAAGGCTACCAGTGAAGTCAGTCCGGTCCCTCCGCCCTCGTGTGCGGTTAATTGACCGTACCCACCCATACGTAGAGCAATCTCCCGCCACTCGCGTTGAGTGTAGCGGAAGCTTCCACCCAGCAGCAGGCTCTGGCTTGGCCCCTGAAGTCCCCACCGAAAGGAGGGTAGAAAGGTGCTGAAGCCATCCCCAATGGGAACTTCCCCACCTCCGTGCAGCACGTATCGCCGATATAGCAAATCCTCATTCTCGGGTAAGGGAGATACATTTGGCTTGTTCAGATGATACACTGCGCCGCCGAAGTAGGCCCCGCGTCGGTCGCCGAAGGAGGCAAACCAGGCAAGTCCCGCATTGATGTCCAGGTACACATAGCCACTCATTCCGGTGAAGGCTTCTCCGGTGGGCAGATTGCGGTCCAGATAGGCTTGCCGAGTGCCTGGATCAACGAAGTACTGCTCGGAAAACCATACTTTATTGAGGTCAAAGCCCCGCTGACCAAGTCCTGCCTGGGCTCCGCCGCTTAAGTAATGGGCGTTCCGTTTTCCCCTTCCGGAACCGGCGAGCTGTTGTTGGTAGCTGGCGCTCAGCAGCCCCTGACTGCGCACATAGTCACTGGATCCGGCCTGATCGTGCTGGATCAGAATTCCGAAACCGGCGAAATTGCCGCGGGTCACGGGACGACGTATATCGGCGGCGGCGGCCACACTGCGGTAAGCCTCATCCGTGGTCAGGCGGGTATATAACTCCTGGTAGTTAAGCTGCAGACGGAACTGCTCGTCCATCACGCCGGTGAGGGCGGGATTTGTGAGGAGCGGATTGGCTCCGAGCTGTTTGAATAAAGCATCCTGCGCCCGCCCCTCTACGCTGAGGAAAAGGCAAAGGGTTGCTAAGAGGACAATTAGGATGGTGCGTACCGGCAGGCCGTTCATATTATCTGATTAGCGTGGTTTGTCCGGAAAGCAGTTCACTCGATCCATCCTCATACTCGACTTCCACTTTGAAGATGTATACGCCAGCGTTGAGCTCGTCACCCCGCTGATCCAGTCCGTCCCAACCGACCTCTTCCGAGTTCACCGGGAAATCCTGACCCGTGTACAGCCATCCCCCCCAGCGATCGAAAACGGAGAAGGATAGTACGGTTGTACCCGGGCGACCGTGTACCAGAAGGCGGTCGTTATGTCCATCGCCGTTGGGGGTGAAGGCAGTCGGAACCGCTACTTCCCGAATCTTGCGTACCCGGATTCGAACCATATCCTCCGCGGCACACCCCATACCGTCCACTACCGAGAGTTGGTAGTCTATCTCATACTCCGGGCGAGCGATGGGGCTCACGCAGTCGATACAACTAAGGGTACTGTCATAACTGGATGACCAGGCATAATCCAGGTCACCCCGGCCACCGGTGATTCGGGAGATCAGTGCCAGACTGTCTCCAAAGATGATCTCTCGGTCGGGGCCCAAATCTACCGAGAAGGCCGGGCCGTCTTCGATGTCAACGTCCCGTTCTACCGTACAGCCCACCTGATCGCGCACGTAGACCACGTACTGCCCCCCGCCCAGACCGTTGAAGGTCGACGCTTCCGAGTACCGCTGATCGTCCAGGCTGAACTCCAGGGGCGACTGTCCGCCCGCCGCGGTTACGTCTATTCGTCCGTTGTATTCGCCACCACAAATCGGACCCTGGCTGGTAATGTCTACGGTGATCTGTGCCGGGGCGGCTATGTTGTAGGTCGAACTCTGCGTGCATCCCCCCGCGTCGGTCACGGCGAGTGTGTAGGTACCCTCTTCGAGACTAGCGATATTCGGGGTGGTAGCACCGTTGGACCACCGGAATCGGTAATCGCCATTCCCGCCGGTAGCCGTTACGTCGAGGCTGGCGTCGCTCGCTCCGAAGCAGCTGATCGGCGTAAGTGATTCTTCCAGCCGCAGGAGAGCGGGACCTGGAACGGTGAGTAGGGTATCGAAGGTGCAGCCGATTGGATCGGTCACGGTCAGGCTGTAATCGCCGGCGGGACGATCGACCACGGCCGGGCCCTCGGCGAAACCGGTGTTGGCTCCCCACTGGTAGGTGAACGAGGTGCCCTGGCGGTTGGAGGCGGATAGAATTCGTAACGAACCGTTTCGCTCCCCGAAGCAGGTTACCGGCACGGTCTCCAAATCGATCATCCACGGTACGTGAACATCCGTCGTGTAAGTCTCCGATCCCGTGCAGCCTTCGGAGTCCGTCATCGTGACGGAATATGTTGTTTCGGGTTGTAAGTCCGTCAGTCGGGAACCATTGGCCCCGGTGGACCAGGCGAAACTGTAGAAGCTACCCGTCGCCCTCGCTTCCAGCGTTCGGTCGTTTACATCCCGGCAATCGTCTCCCGTAGCTAGCGTAATCGTGGGCTCTATGTTGGGCCGGCTCTCGGTGGTGAAGTCGAAGGTGTATACGCACCCACTCCGATCGGTTACTTCAACCGTGTTATCGCCGGCGGGAAGCCGGAAAGCGGTTGCTCCGGTCTCCCCGTTGCTCCAGGAATAGCGGTAATCGTCGTTACCACCCCGCGCCAGTACGGTCGCTTCGTTCGTCGCCGTTCCGAAGCAACCCGGCACTTCATTCACTACCCGGGCGGATAACGGGATCTCCGGTTGGCTTATCTCGGCGTCCCCGGTTGCGGTACAGCCATTGGCGTCAGTTAGCGTGACGGCAAAAGTTCCGGCCGGTTTGTTATTCAACGACTCGTCCGTCGATCCGTCGCTCCACCGATAGGAGTAGGGTAGGGTGCCGCCATTGGATACCAGGGTGACTTGGCCGTCTGACCCGCCCCGACAGCTCACGTCGCTAGCCGTCAGATCCAAGGTCAGTACGTCCGGACTCTGAACGAGTACCGTTTCCGTGACCGTACATGCAGCGGAATCGGTTACCGTCACGGTGTAATTACCCGCGGAGAGGTTTGAGGCGGCGGCGGAACTGCTGCTCACACCGTCCGACCAGGCGAACCGGTAATTGCCGTAACCACCTGACGGTGTCACGGTGATCCGGCCGTCCGAATCGCCAAAGCAACTTACACTGATTGATGTGTCCAAGGTTACGGAAAGCGGTTCCGGTGGCGCAAGCTCGTAGGTAAAGGTCTCGGTGCAGCCATTGCCGGTGGATACCGTCAGATCGTAGACTCCCCCGGGCAAATTATCGATGTCCCGGCTCGTCGCCCCGTTACTCCACTGATACGCGGTTACCGGGGCGCCGGTCAAAGGTTGGAGTGTGATGCTTCCGTTGTCCACGCCGGTACAGCCATCGAAAATGTTAGCGTTGAAGTCAACATCGGCGGATAACAGTTCGATGCGATACGCCAGTGTCTTTTGACAGCCCTGCGGTGTTGTCGCGGTCAGGGTGTACACCGAATCCGCAACTGGTGTGATAGTGGGATTGGCGCAATCCAGGCAACTAAACTCGCTTCCCCCCGGGCTCCAGGAGTAAGCGATCGGTGGTTGATGCAGTAGGTCCAAGGACCAACTGACGAGTGTCCCATCGAGCATGCCGTTGGCGTCGTCAATGATTAGTGCCCACTCCCCATTGATGTCTTGTCCGCCGATTACACCCCAGTCCCGTCCATCTTCAGGGCCAAAGCAGTCGGCCACGCTATTTGTCGTAAGGCTGCCGCGCGGAATGACCACGATCCGTGTTCCACCCGGCGCCATCAGCGAAACTTCCACACCGCCTAAGGGCAGGTCATTGCTAAGCTCGAGACAAACGCCGGGAAGGATAGCACCCGCCTGACCCGGGAAAGTAGCCGGAAGATGATCCGTTACGGTCAGGTAACTGGTGTCCGAGCGGAGCAGGGGCATCCGAGGAGTCGCTTCCCAGCGGACGAGGGTGTCAAAAGTGAATGCATCGCGGAGATCCAGGGCTATTTGCTGGCCATCGCAAACCTGCGTATCCCGGCCGGGCAATGCCTGCGGGGGAGCGCAAGCAAAGCAATCCGCCTTAAGCGGCGACGCCACATCAATCCGTATAAGTGTATCGTAGCTACAGCCGAAGCTGTCCACCACGGTAAGTCGGTGATTGGCGTAGCCGCCGTGCGCCGGAGTAAAAATCACACTGTCCGGGCTGTAGAAACTGAAGTGTCCGTCATCTTCCCAGCGCGTCTCTTCAATGGGCACGGTAAAGCTCTCGTCGGAGGGGACCAGGGCGTCGGAGAAGGAAATATTCCAATCGTAGATGGTACCGTCGTCCTCCAGGAAATTGTCTACGACGTTGAGGGTCCATTCCCCGTTCATCTCGCAACCGATCAGCCCGTCAAAATTATTGTCGTCGGGTAAGTAGGTACGGTCGAAAGGCAGTATCGGACGGGAGGTGCCACTGCCGGGATTACCGGAGATATAATCGTAAACGGTTTGATCCGCCGCTGCGGTAAAACAGTAGGTCTCGGCTTCCTCCGGCCCGGTATCGTCGACTTCACCGTACCCGAAACGGTAGTTTACCGTAGAGCCCAGGGCATCATTCTTGTCGAGTAAAGTCACCCGTGATCCGTCGGGGCATTCGATCCACATATCCAGATCGGCCAGAAAGCTGTGCTCGATCGTCACGCACACCTCGGCAATGTCGTTTCCGGAACTAACCTGCTGGCCGGGACTAAAGAGCTGAATGTCCAGCGAAGAGGCGTAGACCTCGTCCTGTCGATCCGGTATGCTGATTTGCTCGGAGAAGGTCTGGGTGGAGCTAAAGCTTATCGTCTGCGCGGTGGGACGGTATGCGTTAGGTCCGGTTTTACCTTCACCGGTCAGTAGCGCAATTGATTCCCCCACGCAGATTTCCGGCACTTCGCGGTCCGGCGTATCGAAGCGGGGCGGCGGTGCCACCCTGATGCGTTGATTGATGCGGTTATTGTTCTGGCAACCCCGGTCGTCGGTCACGAACAGTTCTGCCACGTAGGCACCCGGCTCGGTATACGTATAGGTGACCGTCTTACCCTCGCGGGTATCCCCGTTTTGAAACGTCCAATTGAAGGTCGAATTAGCCTCCGACTGGGTGTATATCGCTTCGTTTTCGGGGAAGGACGCTTCACCGGTCAGCGTAATGGGTTCGCCCACGCAGACGTCAATGTAGCCGTCAACGGTGGGCACCGCGACCGGAATACTGGATCCAAGCTCGGCTACGATAGATTGGCAGGCGACGATGCAATTAATATCGGCCCGCCAGCCATTTCCCACCCCCGTACTTACAAACTCAATCGTCAGGCAACCACTGCGGTTGGATGCCGTGGCGGCTAGCGAGATACGGTCACCGACGTTGGACCGGTTGATTTGTCGAAGGGTGTCGGCCGTGGTATTGTCTCCGTCGAAGATCGTGAGGGTCCCCTGAAAATCAATCTCCGTAAAGTCGAGCTGAACGTGCGTCCCCTGGGTGCTATCGTGGGCGCACAGGGTGATAACCTGTCGGGTGCCGCTTGGCGCGTGCATGCCGGTGGTGTCTCCACTATCGACGAAAAATCCCCCGCATCCGATTACGGTCCCGCCGGTGTCCATCGGAATGGTTTGCCCGAAGGCGGGGATCGAGCATAGCAGAATCAGCCAAAAAATCAAACCAGCGGGGTAAACCTGCTTCATACTAAGGGAGTGCGGGATTAGGCAGCTATCTTTGGCGCAAACGAATTTGGTAATGAAAGTATTGGACGGGAAGGCTCTCGCCGGGACAATTAGGGATGAATTGAAAGCGGACGTGGATGCCATCCGACAGGCGGGTGGTAAGATACCCCATCTGGCCGCCGTACTGGTGGGAGAAGACCCGGCCAGTCAGGTATATGTCCGTAATAA
>JBASAV010000837.1:0-14185 GCA_049650785.1 Lewinella sp.
TGGCTACCCAGATGATGGACTCGATGATCACCAACCCCGGCCCTACCCGCGCGGAGGTGACCGACGTAGCTAACGCGGTACTTGACGGTACGGACGCTGTGATGCTGAGCGGAGAAACGAGTGTGGGTAAGCACCCCGCCCTGGTGGTGAAGTGGATGAACAGCATTATCGAGGAAGCGGAGAAGATATACGAGATCGGTATCCGCCGCCCGAAAGCAAATGAGAAAAGTGGCACCTTCGTCAGCGACGTGGTCTGCTCGGCAGCCTCGTGGGCGGCACAGAGCGTGGGTGCGCGGGCCATTACCGGCATGACGCGATCCGGGTACACGGCTTTCAAGCTGTCGAGCTTCCGGCCTAGCTCCAAGATTTACATCTTCAGCGACATTCCCAGTATGCTCTCCACGCTCAACCTTTGCTGGGGCGTACGCTGCTACCACTACGACAAATTCCAGACCACCGACGACACGGTAGATGATATCGTCGGCATCCTGAAGTCCAATAATCACGTGCAGGCAGGCGACATGATCGTCAACACCGCCAGCATGCCGCTGGAAAAGCGCGGCCGGATGAACATGATGAAGATTACTGTCGTGGACTAGTACCTATCGCCACTCGTCGGCCAACCTTTAGCACTAGTTGGGTACTCATAACGTTAGTAGATTACGGCTTCTCTAACTATTCCATGCGTACTACCCTGCTTCCGCTCTTTGTTTTGCTTACATCCCTGCTCGCCGGCCAGGCGGAGCTGACGGAGAAGCAGGTCAATATGCAGAAACAGTTTATCGAGGCCAAACGCGAAGAGCTGCTTGGCAAAACCGATGACGCCATCGGTTTATTCGAAAGCATTCTGGAAGCAGACCCGCAGAACGACCCGGCTCTCTTCGAGCTTGCCCGCTTGCAGTACGCAGCGGGCAATACCGCTCCGGCCATCCAGGCGCTGAGGCAGGCTTACGATATCCGGCCCGACGAAGTCTACGCCGCATTCCTGGCCGAACTGTACCAGGCCGCCGGCCGGTACCAGGACGGGGCGGACCTCTACGCTACCCTGGTCAAGCGAAACCCCGCCGAACCCGAGAACTACCTGGAGCAGGCTGCCTTCCTCGTCCGCGCCCAGGATACCCGCGAAGCCATCAAGGTATACGAATCCCTGGAGGATGAAATAGGTATTAACCCGGAGCTGACCCGTCGCAAGCACGCTCTTTACGTCGGCAGTGGTGATATGAAGCGCGCCGAGCGGGAACTGGAAGTCCTCATCGAAGAATTTCCCGCGAAGATGGATTACCGGCACCTGCTGGCCGGCTTCTACCGGGCGCAGGAGGAGAACAAGAAAGCACAGGCGGTCTACGAAGAAATTCTACGCCTGGAGCCGGCCGATGTACGGGCGCAGCTGGCTCTGCAGGATGCCGGGCAATCAACCGCGAGCCCCGGAGGGGCCGGTGACGACGAACTGATGGCCTTACTGGCGCGCACGGATGTCGACCTGGATCTGAAGATCGGTAAGCTGCTTCCCCTGATCAACCAGGTAGCCAGTACGGGCGACCGCCAACTAGCCGACCGGACCCTGGCCCTGGCCGAGGAACTGCGGCGGGTACATCCCGATGATGCCAAGGCCTCCGCTCTGATGGGCGATCTATACTACCATACCGATCGCCTGACCGAAGCCGCCGAAGCGTACCAGGCCACGCTTGAGCTGGACGATACGGTGTACCCCGTTTGGGAGCAGTTGCTCGCCACGCTGTACCTCAATAATCAATCCGCTAACCTGCGCCGGTACGGCGAGGAGGCGCTAGACATCTTTCCCAACCGCCCTTCCATTTACCTATACTACGCGCTGGGGGAAGCTTTCCGCGGAGATTTTGGAGAAGCTAACAGCCTACTGCAACAGGCCCAAATGATGATGGCGGCCAATCCGGAAGCGGCCGAAGTGCTCAAGGAGATGGCCGCGGCTATTTCTGCTATGGACAGCGGATCCGGGATGGGCGACATTGACGCCACCCAGCTTCCCGGTGGTGCGGAAGCGCCCCTGGCGGTATACTTACAGCAGTTAGGGGCTCCGAACGCCGCTACCCTTTTACCCTTTGACCATCCTGCGAACACCAATGCCTTACTGCTGGAGCTGATGGGAGACGTCAGTAGCCAAGCCGGCAACAAAGAAGCCGCAGCGGAATATTACCGTCGCGCCAAGGCCGCCGGTAGCAAGTCGACCAGCCTGGCCGGCAAAAATTCCTAGCCCCAAAGCCGATACCCATGCGATTATATCTACTGGCGCTTGTCGCCCTACTCACTTTCGCTAACTGTAATCGAAAGGTGGCCGGTCCGGCCAACGGAGACGCAGCTACGGCGACCGGCAAACTACGTCTCAACCAAGTGCTGCGGGGTATCGAAACGAATCGCACGAGTGCCGAATGGATGGACGCTAAAGCTCGTGTGGATGTGGAAACCGACGACTTCAGCATCGGGGGAACGGCGTATTTGCGCCTGCACCGTGATGAGGCCATTTGGATGAGCGTTAAAAAATTCGGAATCGAAGGCGCGCGCGCGTTGATCCGGCCGGATAGCTTTTTCCTTTACAATCGCCTCGAAAGTGAGTACACCGCGGAGCCGTTGAGCTACCTGGAAGAGAAATACAAAATTCCGGCCCGCTTCGATCTGTTGCAGGAGATATTCTTCGGCAACGCGGTCTTTCTAACCGAGGACCTCGAGGTGAGTACGGACGGACAGGATATCCGCCTCACCGGACGCAGTCCGGAGTTCGTCGGTGAGTACCGCTATAACCCCACGACCTTCCAGTTAGGCAGCATGGAGCTACAGGAAATCGGTGAGCAGCGTATGCTGTCGGTGATTAATGGCGGTTACGAACAGGTGGAGGGCCTGAATAACGCCTTCCCCCGCAGCCGGCAGATTGCCGTGGACGGCGGGTCGGAGGGCACCGCAAAGCTGGCCTTCGAATTTACGGATCTATCGTTTTCCGGGCCTTTGGAGATGCCGTTTAGTTTTCGGTAATGGGACGTGAAGTAATCCTGACTTTAAGGCTTTCCCTGCGCCAGGCGGAATTGACCGACGCCGCCTTCTTTTTGGAACTACTGAATTCACCCGGCTGGCTGAAGTATATCGGCGACCGAGGAGTGTATACGGAAGGAGACGCCGTCGCTTACATCAGGCAGCGTGTCATCCCCACGTTCGAGATACCCGGCCTCGGGAGCTATCTGGCCGTTCCGGCGGAAAGTGATGTTCCCGTCGGCTTCGTCGGCGTATTCCGGCGGCCAAACTTGCCGGCCCCGGACTTTGGTTTCGCCTTCTTGCCAGCCGGGCAGGGCATGGGTTACGCACAGGAGGCGTCACGTGCCCTGCTTGCCCGGCCGGAGGTTCAGGCTTTGCCGGAACTGCTGGCGATCACCCTGCCAGAAAACCTGAACAGTATTAGGCTACTGGAGCAGCTTGGGTTTCTCCAGGACGGCAAGGCAACGAGTGAAAACGGAGAGGAATTCCTCCGCTACAACTATGATAACCAAACTAAGGGGTGATGTCAACCGGCATAAGCCAGTGACTGAATCGATCGTTAATGTACTGAACCATCGGCTCGGTCAATTTTACGATGATCGGGTTCCCCTCACTTGCCGCTGGCGTAAAGCTGTAGTAGGAGCCGGGTAGCTTGTGCAGAATTGACGTTTCCTTCTGAATGGCACTTACCGCCTCCTGCGTGTAGGGCAGGTGCAGTTGCGGCAATACGGCAAAAAATCCGTGAATACCGACTACTTCCCCACCCCCGAGTGTGGAATAGCTCGATGAACGCTGCTGCTCCGACATGGCATCAAACAGGCCCATCGCGGCCAGCGTATCCCGGACAACGATCACTTCGGAAGGCGAAAGGAAGAGATCCGGATCGGGACCGTCGGGATCCATGGATATTCCGTAGAAATCCACACCGGCTACCGTTCGGGCCGCCTCGGAGGATAGCGGATAAATAAAGACCTCCATGGAATCCACTATCTCTTCGGTATGTACATAGGCATACAGGCGATACTCGGCATTGTCATGCCGTAAAATCTCGTTGGCAATATCCAGCAGGCTGGCGACCGTGAAACTATGGATAGAGCCTACCGGCTTATCACCCTGTGCCGCTTGGCCGATATATACCAGGGAATACCTGCCCGTGTTGTCGAGCACCCGTATGTAATCTTCCGCAGGCTCCCCCTCCGCGGTAAACTCGTAGGTTAAGTGGCACAGACGCGCATCAAAGGTGCAAATCCGGTTAAAAAGGGTATTCAGAAGAATACTAATGGTAGCACCGGTATCTATCGTAAAACGAGTATTGGGTTCGATCAAGGTGCGAAAGTCGGCTGCATCGTAGCGCCGCAGAAAAGCGGTGTCCTCCTGGAGCCTCGCGTAGAGGGAATCGTTCATCGCGCCCTGTTCACTTAACCGCCGGACGAATTGACTGCGGGTCTTTATGCGCGTGTCTTCCGTTTCGGAGATAGCGTAAGCATGGGCAAGTTCCGCAAGAACGATGTAATCGGGAAGCAAACCGGCATCCTGCAGACGGGCCTCGTATTTATCGAAGGTATCCGATGAGATTACTCCGATGGTATTCAGGGTATATAGCGTATTAATGACATCATATCCATTGACACTCCTTGCGGTTGGAAGGGCTACGTCCGTAAAACCACCCCGGGGAAGCCCCATCCCCTTGGCATCGTTCAGGCGAGCGGTATCCCATTTGGTACCGGGGTGAGTGACCTCCATCCTGCGTTCGGTAAGGGTGCCCGCTCGCTGGGATAGGCGATTGTGGTTGGCGACCAGTATGCTGTCGTATTCCGGGCCTTCGATCGTTATCGATGCTGGTGCCATCGATCGCAGGTGTTCAAAGACAACGTCTACCCCACGGCGATATAAATATGCACTATGGTACTGTCCGGACAGGTAGTTGAGTATTTGCGCCGGGGTGATCTGCTGCTCCTCGCCCCGTCCATAGTTCTTAAACGGACGCGGGTCCCGTAGATGCCGGTATGCATTTTCGGTAAAGGGTTCCTCGGCGCCAAGCGGAGTGAGTAAACCCTCCAATTCGAGCGCGGCGAAGATGGCCTTTGCTTCCGAAAGATCATAGCTCTGGGCCGGTAGCCGGGCTAATGCCCACAGCTGGCAGGCAAGGATCAAGCTTAGGCTGCGATAGTACATCTTCGGGGTCGGTGCTTTACTTTACGGTAATAATGTATCCCAAATTTAGCTATGCCGCACGCTACCTTCCCTTTTCGCTACTTATTGCCATCCCTACTGGCTCCGGTCCTGCTCCTGCTGGGAGCCTGCGGTGGTGATGCCACGTTACGCGACACTAGTGTACGTGACCTTCCTTCGGTAGACTCCGCCATCATCGATCGGCACCTCACCGAATTAGCGAGTGATAAGTACGGTGGTCGCCTGCCCTTCAGCGAAGGGGAAGGACTGACACTGGATTACCTGGAGCGCGAACTGGAGGCGATCGGCCTGCAGCCCGGCAACGGAGACAGCTACCGGCAGGAAGTTCCGATGGTCGAGATCACCGGTCACCCGGCCGAGGAGATTGAACTCGCACTGCCCCAGGGCGAGGTGATTTGGCAACTGGGCGAGGATTACATCACCTTTACCGATAAGGCCGTGGAGGAAGTGAGCGTCACCGACTCGGAAGTGATCTTCGCCGGGTTCGGCATCGTGGCGCCGGAATACGGCTGGAACGACTACGAAGGACTCGACGTCAGGGGAAAAACGGTAGTGGTCATGGTCAATGACCCCGGTTACTACCTGGAAGACAGTACCCTCTTCAAAGGCAGTACGATGACCTACTACGGCCGGTACACCTACAAATACGAGGAAGCGGCCCGGCAGGGAGCGGCGGCGTGTCTGGTGATCCACGAGCAGGGCGCTGCGGGGTACCCCTGGTTCGTGGTGCAGAGCAGCTGGACCGGCGAGCGCCTCAACCTGGAAAGTGATGGCCAGCCCCAAGTGGAGGTAGCCGGATGGATCACCATCGATGCCGCCCGGGAGCTCTTCGTAGCTTCGGGCGTGACGGGTATCCGTTGGTTCGAGGAGGCTGCCAGCGCCGACTTCGACCCTATCCCGCTCAGTACACGCCTGACGACCACCGTGCGCAACGATCTCCGCTTCGACAAAAGCTATAACATCATCGCTACCCTCCCGGGCGCCGAGCGGCCGGACGAACACCTGATCTACACCGCCCACTGGGACCACATCGGCGTCGGGCCGGCGGTCAATGGCGACAGTATATACAACGGGGCCCTGGACAATGCCAGCGGGGTGGCACAGCTATTGGCGATGGCCGAAGCCTTCACGGAATTGCCCCGGGCACCGGAGCGTTCGATCGATTTTCTTTTTGTTACGGCCGAAGAACAGGGTTTATGGGGTAGCGCCTACTACGTAAACAATCCCATCATCCCGCTGGCTCAAACCGTCGCTAATATCAACATCGACGGTGTCAATCCCATCGGCCCCGCCGCCGATCTGACCATTACGGGTATGGGGCACAGCGATATGGATGACCTGGCCGGGGCGGCCGCCGAACGACAGGGCCGCTACGTACAGGGCGGGCAGGAACCGGAAAAGGGATACTTCTACCGTTCGGATCACTTCAACTTTGCGAAGAAGGGGGTTCCCGTGCTATACGCCGACGGGGGCTACGAACACGCAACGCTGGGCAAAGCGTACGCACAGCAACAGAAGGATGAGTTCGTTAGTCAGCGCTACCACCAACCAGCCGATGAGTACACCTCCGGTGCCTGGCCCCTGGGCGGCGCCGTGCAGGATGCGGAATTATTGATGGACGTAGGACTGCAGCTAGCCAATTCGGAACGATGGCCCAAATGGCGCGAGTCCTCCGAATTCTTCGTGACCCGCCAGTAAAACGCGGTCTCCAACCGCGAAGTAAAACGCGGTCTCCAACCGCGCAAGTAAGAGGCCGTCTCCGACCGCGATGTCCGATGCCCCCTCCGGCTGCGCCAATAGAAAAGGCCACCCCCAACATCAGTCGAGGGTGGCCTTCTTGGTAGTAAGAGGTACTATTCAGCCTAGTGCTGTACCATCACTTTGCGCTGGATGACTCCGGCGTCTGCCCGGATTTCCAACAGGTAGGTACCTGCGGGAAGGTTGCCCACATTTAATGGCTCCCGCTCTCCGGCGGAGAGACGCGTGGCAACGGTACGGCCGCTGAAATCGCGTAGGGTCAGATTGGCCCGACCGGCGATGCTCTGGGGCAGTTGTACGTTCAGGACGTTGCTAGCGGGGTTAGGAGACAACACGACATCCTGTGCGAAGGCAGGCTCGTCGGTGCTGGTGGAACCGTAAGGAAGCAGAACGCCGTTGATTACGTGGACGATACCGTTATCGGCCATCATATCTGCCATGATGATCATGGCACTGTCGATCATAATGGTGTCTTCGTTGATGCTTACTTCCAGCGATTCACCCTGAAGCGTGGTCAGCATCATGCCATCCACCAGGTCCGACGAAGTGTAGCTACCAGCTACTACGTGGTACTGCAGAATAGTCGACAGATTGCCCATGGGATCAGCCAGTAGCATAGCGAGCGAGTCACCGTCAACAGCGGCGAAGGCATCATTAGAAGGACCGAATACGGTGAAGGGGCCCTCCGTCATCAGGTCGTCGTCCAGTCCCGCGGCAATCACGGCATCCTCCAGGGTTTGCAGCGTGTCGGTGTCAACTACGATGTCTACGACCGTAGCGACTTTTTGCACAAGAACCGCATTAATGACGTGAACTACGCCGTTGGTAGCATCTATATCCGCCATGGTGATGAGCACCCCGTTGACGGTGATGCTATCTCCACGCGAGCGTACGTAGAGGCTATCGTTTTCTATCAGGGTAGCCAACATCATACCATCCATCAGGTCGGTAGACATGGTGTCGCCAGGAACAACATGGTAAGAGAGTACGGAGGCAAGGCTATCGGCGTTCTCGGCCATTAGCAGGTAGTCCAGCATTCCCTCGGGAAGCATTTCGAAGGCGTCATCCGTAGGAGCGAAGACGGTGAAGGGACCGTCGCCGGCCAAATCATCGTCCAAGCCGGCCTGAATGATGGCGGTTTCTAGCGTGGTGTGGTCATCGCTGTCCGTGATTATTTGAACCACGTTCTGGTCCTGGGCGGTGAGCATGCCGGCAGAAAATACCAGGCATAGGGATAATAGGGTGGGTAAAACTTGTTTCATATTCATTTGATTTATCAGAGCGGGCATCACGTGCCCAAAACACAACAATTATGTATCAAAAATAACACGAATAGGTTTACAGATAGGCAGATTTATGCCGATAAAGCGAAAAAAGAAGGTTTGCAATCAGAGAATGGGACGTGACATTACTGTTAGATTTAATACGTACCGGCGCCCATATGCTCCGCCAAAAAGCGCTCAGGGGGTTTCCACGGGTAGCGCTCCCTCCTCCCGAAATTGCTCTTCCAGCGACGGTTCCAGAACCAGCCGCACGGCCCGGTTATAGGTGACGTAATTGGCTACCCAGCTCAAAAAGGTGAAGGCGCGGTTGCGCCAGCCGATCAGGTAGAAAATGTGCACGAAGGCCCAGATGAACCAGGCGGGCATTCCATTCAGGTGCACGTTTTTAGGCAGATCGGCAACGGCACGGTTTCGGCCAATGATGGCCAGACTGCCCTTGTCCAGGTAGCTGAACGGCCGACCGGCTTTACCTACCGCTAGCGCATTGAAGTTTTTGGCCAGCCGCAAACCCATTTGAATCGCCACCTGTGCAACCCCGGGATGCCCCTTCGGCCACTGCGCATTGGTCAGTAGGGCTACATCCCCAAGGGCGTAAACGTGCGCATAGCCCTGTACCCGAAGTTGCTCGTCCACCACGTAGCGGGCCCGTTGCTGGCTATCGGCACGGAGTCCTTCCACGATCTCCCCGGTGACCCCTGCCCCCCAGATGACCGTGGCGGCCGGAATTGCCGTGCCGTCTTTCAGGGTCGCGGTTTGCCCGTCGTAACCCGACAACAGGGTATCGAAACGTAGCTCGATGTCCATATCCTCCAGATTCCGGCGGGCATCTACACTGGATTTATCGCTGAAGCCGCTGAGCAAACGATCCGATCCCTCCACCAAAATGAAGCGTAGTTGCTCGATGGACGTATCCGGATAATCCCGATTTAAAACGTGGCGCCGTAGTTCCGAAAGCGCTCCGGCAAGTTCTACCCCCGACGGACCGCCGCCGACGATGACAAAGGTCATCAAGCGCTCCCGCTCCGCGGCGTCATTGGTCATATCCAAGCGCTCCAGCGTCTGAAATATGTGGTTGCGCAGCCGCCGGGCATCGGGCACGGTCTTCAGGGGAAGGGCATGGGCCTCAATATCCTCGCTTCCGAAAAAATTGGCGCGGGTACCCGTTGCGATCACGAGTTCGTCAAAGTGTATCGGACCGGCACCGGTGCGCACGATCTGTTGCTCCGGATCGATACCGCGCACCTCCAGCATGCGAAAGTGAAAGTCCTCCTTGCTACGGAATGACTTACGTAGGGGGCCGCATACGTCAGGAGCTTCTAGTCCGGCGGTAGCTACCTGGTACAGTAGTGGCGCGAAGGTGTGATAGTTGTGTCGGTCCAGGAGGACCACCTGGTAGTGGCGGGTATCCAGTCGGTCGACAAAGTTGATGCCGGCGAAACCTCCGCCGATAACAACGATCCGGGATTTATCACCGGGTTCGGGGAGGTTAAGTGCATCCATGGATGGACTACAAAAATTCGGTGCTTTCGTTCGCGGGAAGAACTATCCCTTTGCTTCGACGGATGCCCGGCCGAACGAATTGACTTCCGTGGTGAGTCGGGGAAGCCAATCCATACTACCCTCCAGGCCATTGCCTACCACGATCATGTCCGCACCGGCCTGTAGCGCCTGGCGGGCACGTTCCGGGCTCCGGATTCCCCCGCCGACGACAATGGGAAGTTTTACCTCCGCGCGCACTGCGCTGATGATCTCGGGAGACACCGGGCGCAGCGCTCCACTGCCGGCATCCAGGTAGATCAACCCCAGTCCTAATTGTTCTCCGGCCAGGGCGGTGGCCGCAGCGATCGCGGGTTTATCGGCCGGGATGGGCGTGGTGCCACTCATGTAGGACACGGAAGTAGGTCGTCCTCCGTCGATCAGTATGTAACCCGTAGGAAAGGCGGGTAGCTTCATTTGCTTTATCCGTCCGGCCACGGTAACGTGCTTACCGATGAGCAACTCCGGATTCCGGCCGGAGATAAGCGAAAGCAGGAGTAGACCGTCGGCCTGCTCATCCAGCTGGTATACGGAACCGGGGAAGAGGAGCACGGGAACTTCCGAGTGCGCCTTGAGCAGGCGGAGATAGTATTCGGACTGGGGCTGATTGACCAGGCTCCCCCCCCAGAGGAAAAAGTCAATGTAGCCGGCGCTGCTTTGCTCGCCCAGGGTTTTCAACTTGGCGCGGGTGGCTTTGTCCGGGTCGACAAGGACGGCCAACAGCTTGCGGCCAGATTCGCGGGCCCGGGTGAGTGCGCTAAGGATCATAGCCCAAAGGTATGACCGGCGAGCGGCAACTAAAAACGGTCCGCTTGCCGAAGCAAACGGACCGTCATTTTAAGATGTGCCCAGGACAGGAGTCGAACCTGCACGTCCGTAATGGACACCAGCCCCTCAAGCTGGCGTGTCTACCAATTCCACCACCTGGGCAGGCTGTGGCGCGAAGCGGACGCAAAAGTAGGAAGTTCCCTGGAGTTTTACAATCCTTACCGCGCTTAAAAATCTTTTTCTCCCGCGCTCCGGCGCAAAACTATTCGTTGCCTCGCTAATTAATGTATGTACAATTATATAGTCTATGCAACTGCTTGAAAGCCTACGGTGGCGCTACGCTACCAAACGATTTGATGAAGACCGCAAGGTCTCGGAAGAGGATTTACGCAACTTACAGGAAGCGGTAAATCTAGCCGCGACCAGCTTCGGCCTGCAGCCCTTCCGGGTAGTTGCCGTCAGTGATCCCGAGCTGAAGGAACAACTACGGACAGCGAGTTATAACCAGCCCCAACTCACGGAAAGCTCCCACGTATTCGTATTCTGCGCCATGAAGGAAATGCCGCCCGAGCATATCGACGCGTATATGGACCGGACCGCTGAGGTGCGTGACGTACCCCGCGACCAGCTTGACGACTACGCCAGCTATATGAAGGGTTCCGTGGCCGGTAAGTCGGTGGAATCCATCGAAGATTGGAACAAGCGGCAGGCTTACATCGGACTGGGCACCCTGCTCGCCGCCGCCGCCGAACTGCGCATCGATACCTGCCCCATGGAGGGCTTTGATGTCGGGGAGTACGACCGTATTCTCGGGTTGTCGGAAAAAGGCCTCACCGCCACGGTGATCGCTCCGATCGGCTACCGCTCCGAAGATGATGCCACGCAGCATAAGGCTAAGGTGCGGGTGCCTTTGGAGGAGCTGTTTATTGGGTAGTGCTAGTCGTCCGCACAGCTGCGCTGGTCGGCCGACGGATCGTTTGGAGCTGGCAGTGCCTATTCTAATAGCTCGGCGGACGACCTTCGCTGCGCTGCGGTCGGCAGACGAGCCACGGGATCAATCTTCGTAGAAGAGGATTTCCCGCTCGCCGCCCGCCTTCAGGTAGCCGCGGTACATGCCAGGTGTATTGAAGGGCATGACGATGTTGCCCCGGGCATCCAGCGCGATGAGGCCGCCGGTGCCGCCTTTGTCTACCAGGGTACTATGGATGACGGCGTCGGCGGCTTCCTGTAGGGTGGCGCCGGCATAGGCCATACGTGCGTGGACGTCGTAGGCAACGGCGTAGCGAATGAAGAACTCTCCCCAACCCGTACAGCTGACCCCACAGGTAGCATTGTTCGCGTAAGTACCGGCACCTATGATGGGGCTGTCTCCGAGGCGATTGAAGCGCTTGTTGGTCATGCCACCCGTGCTCGTACCGGCGGCAATGTTACCGTTCTTGTCCAGGGCGACGCAACCTACCGTGCCGTGCTTCTGATCGACGTCTACCTTTTCCTGTTCGACCTTTTCTCCTTCGAGTGCACGCTGTAAGCTTTGGTAGCGCTCTTCGGTGTAGAAATAGGAAGGATCGACTACTTCGAGGCCAGTACTCTGCGCAAATTCTTCCGCCCCCTTACCGGTCAGCAGGACGTGCTCCGATTTTTCCATGACCGCCCGCGCCGCGCTAATGGGATGCTTCAGGTTGGTCACCCCGCCTACGGCACCGGCGTTTTGATCCTCGCCCGTCATGAAGCTGGCGTCCAGTTCGTTGATACCCGCATTGGTGAAGACCGCGCCCTTACCGGAGTTGAAGTACGGGCTGTCTTCCATCACCCAGATAGTGGCTTCCACGGCGTCCGCCGCGCTTCCGCCGTCCCGGAGGACAGCCTCGCCCGCATCCATGGCGGCATTCATAGCTTCCCGTATGCCGGCGGCCCGTTCGTCGGTCATATTCTCCTTTAGAATGGTCCCCGCCCCGCCGTGGATCACCATGGCATAATCGGGTGCCTCGCCTATCTCCTCCAGTTCCGGGGGGCTATCAACGGTGGGTTCCACAGTTTCCTGACAGGCAAAGAAGCAAATAGCCACGAAAATAAGGATGGGCGTGAATAGCAGATGGCGCATACGGGTGGGCTTGGTTACCGTAGCAAGGTAGTGAAGGTGACCTGAAATATTCGCGCTCCGTGCCAGAACGCCAACACTGGGAAAAGGGGGCTTACTACTTACCTTTGGACCATGCTCCGTGGCAAGAACTGTTTCTTCCTTCTACCCTTCATTCTCTTTCTATACTTAGTGGTCTCCGAATCGGTAGAGCAGAGCATGTACACGGATGGGGTAGCCTACGCGGGTTTGTCCAAGAACCTGGCCAATGGCATCGGCACTTTCTGGACGCCGCGTCTGTCCGCAGTGCACCTTACCGCCTTTCACAGTCACCCTCCGCTGGTCTTCTGGATTCAGTCGCTATTTTTTCGGGCGTTGGGCGACGGCATTGTCACCGAACGGATTTACGCAGCAGTGATTTTTCTCCTTTCCGGCGTCCTGATGGTGCTGCTATGGAGAGAAGCACTGCGAGCGGCCCCGGCCATAAGTCGCCTTTGGTTTCTGCCACTCACCCTGTGGCTGCTAAATGAGATTGTCTACCATTACTACCCGGCAAACGTGTTAGAGCCGACCATGACCTTATTCATCCTGGCCGCTATCTACTGTTGCCTGTTCGGCTTGCGGGAGTCCACCAGTACCGCAAAGCAAATTGGTGCAGCCGCCCTGGGAGGCATACTTATTGTCCTGGCTACCCTTTGTAAGGGCTTCGTGGCTTTGTTTCCACTGGCCATTTACGTTCTGTACTGGCTGATTTTCCCTGCGCTATCGCTCAGGCGTTCCCTGGTCCTGACCCTGATACTAATCGCGGTCATCGGTGTGACTTACGCACTGTTGTGGCAGTATCCACCCGCACGGGTCGCTTTGTGGGAATATCTTGAGATTCAGGTATTTCCCAGCCTGAGTGGTGAACGCGTCTGGGAACCTCATTACAGGTCGAGCCACTGGTACATCATCAAACGGCTGTTTGCCGTGATTCTACCGTCGTTCCTTGTGGGCGCATTGGTGCTGGGCCTCGTTGTACGGAAGAACCGGCACACGCTAGCCGACCGGCGGGGCCGCGATTTTGCCTACTTATTTCTGAGCCTGGGCGTGGCGGCATCCTTTCCCCTTGCGATCAGCCCTAAACAATCCTTCTACTATCTGCTGCCGTCCATGCCCTTCTTCGCGTTGGGCTTTGCCGCCTTCATCGGTCCGGCGACGGCGCATCTGATGAATAAAACCTCACCGTCATGGGTCACCCGGGCATTGCCCGTAATCACGGTCGTTCTTCTTTTGGGTGGTCTTATAAACACCTACAGGCACTGGGGTGATATTAACCGTCGGGACGAAGTGGTCCTACACGACATCAAAGCACTAAAGGAGGCCATCCCGGCAGGGTCGACGGTCGGATCACGCGGAGACATTGCCGACCTGGTCAGTTACTTCTACCGCCTCCATGCCGTGAGTATCGACACTAGCCAAGTAAGTGCCCAATCCTACGATTTGCTGATTCTTTCCCACGCCGAAAAGCACGAACCGGATCTGCCCTTACTGATCAAGGGGAAGAGGTACTCTCTATACGGCAGGTGAT
>JBASAV010000838.1:0-4869 GCA_049650785.1 Lewinella sp.
GTTTTATCTGGCTGATGATGCTGCCTCTCCAAAGATGGAGCAGGTAAATACCATCGAGGCCTTGGACACATTGGATCTACACTTAAATAGTGTTCCTACCTCCGGCACCGTCTACCGGTTCACCGCCACCGCTACGACCGGCATCTTCCAGCCCTCCCTTCCCCTGGCCTCCTTCGATGTCTTTCCCAACCCCACCACCGATCGATTCGTCGTGCGACTACCCGAAGGCACCACGGACCGGGACAGCCGGCTCGGAATCTTCGATACGTCCGGTCGGCAGGTAAAGGACCTGCCTTTCCAGGATGGAAACTTCGATCTCAACGGACTACCCGGCGGAGTGTATCAACTACGGGTGCTTATCCCTACCGGCCAGGCGTTCACCGGGCGGATCGTGAAGCAGTAACTTTTCGCCCGTACCCACAAAAGCCCGCACCACCGACGGTGGTGCGGGCTTTGTCATTTATAGGCCGCCCGACCGCGTTGCCCGTTTGGCTTTCCGGCGTTCCTGGCGGGCCGCCTTCCTTTCCGCACGCCACTGTCTTTTCAGCTCCAGGTACTCCTCCAGCCGGCCCCGGTCCTTAAAGTAGCGACGATTGCCCAGCCGGAACCTCATCTTCGTTTCTCCCTCCTCGTTGGGTTCCATCACCAGGTGGACCTTCCAGCCCGCGCCGGCGTAACCCGTTCGATTCGGCGGGTCGTCCATGACGCCGCGCCCGACATTACGCAGGGGGATAGACACCAATATGTCCGGGCCGGTCACTGGATTGATGGTCCCCTCCACGAAGAGCTGGGCTCCGGTGGACTGCACCTCCGTACGCGGAATAATCATCAGACCACTATCGATAACGATCTTGCCTTCCAGGGGGGCAAAGCGGAGTTGGGCGAGGCGCTCTTCCATCCACGCTTTCTTACCCATACTGGTGAGTATCGACCAGTCAATTAATTCGGTGTTAGTGAGTCGGTAGTTCAGCTTGCCGTGCGTTTTATCCATTACGATCTCGCCGGCCGACTCGTCCAGTTCGCCCACTACCGATCCGTCTACCGTCAGGTTGCCACGCAGTTCCCCGACATCCTCGGGAAGTTGGATGCCGAGAAAAGCCAACTCTTCCCTGACATCCTGAAGCGGGAGGGTGTCCGCGGTGAAGTTTAGGGTAAAGGGGCTTATCGTGGCCGTGTCCAGATCGTAGCTCGCATCGAAGGCTACCCGTCCGTTGGCCAGACTGAAGCCGGACCGTTCGAGGAGGAGCCGGGTGGAGTCCTGAAGCCGCAGGCCCGAGTACAGGTGGATCAGCGGCGTAGCCTCGCCTGCGTAGAAAGTATCGATGGCCAGGCTGATATCGGGCTGGAAGCTGCGGAGCACTCCCCCCGCCGTAGCAATCAGCGTCTGCAGGTCCATTTCCGCATCGGTCGTATCGGGGCTACCTGATTGTACGAACTCGCTGAGGTCAGACCAGTACAGGCTGGGCGCGAAAGCGTCGGCGGTGACGCTGAAACGCTCGCCGGGTTGGGGATACAGGAAAGCATTTATGTTGTTCAGCCCCCCGCTGAAGCTTACGCTACGCTCCGAGCCGTCGGCCAGTAGTTCCATGCGGTAATCGGCGCGGGCATCCTTAATGTCCACGGAAAACGAGCGAACCGGCACGAAAACATCGGCCGGCCGGTAAGCAATCCGGCTACTGTCGATACGCAGGCGAAGGTTGCCGTCCTGGATCAATTGGCGCAGATCGGAAGGCGTGCCCTCCAGATCGAGATCGATGGTAAAGTGGCCGCTGCCGAAGAAGAAGTCTTCCGCATCGAAGAGTACATTGACGATGTGGGGGTCACCGGACAGATGCGCCTGCGTGATCAGGCCCCGGGGGCCGGGTTCGTACTGCATACGCCCGCTGAAGAGGTTCTCGCGGCCGTCGTTAAAAACGAAGGTGCCGGCATTGTATCCCGGCTCTATACCCAGGCTATCAGCGATACGACCGCTGTGGCGGAAATCGATGCTGAGATCTTCCGGAAGCGAATCGATGCCTTCGGGGATGTACACGCCGAAGTAGTCGAGCGATGTCCGCAACTCATTCAGATTCAGGTGATCGGCCGCTACGTTGAGATCGAAGGGGGTCTGTCCGGCGAGTGCCAGATCGAGTCGGGCACCGAATCCGACTTCGCTGCCCACCCAGTCGAAGGAGGTGTGCTCCAGAACGAGCGTATCGTCCTCGAAGTGTACTCCGGTACCGAAGTCGGTGAGGGTAAAGACATCGTAGTAGCCTACGGTGTCAAAGCGGGCGTCAATATTAGGACTGAACGTTTCCTGGATACCCAGCAGCGTCTCCTTCAACGCCGCGGCCTGGGCGGCCGCGTCCAGCGTGGTGGTATCCGTTTCGACCTCCTCGTCGTCCGGGGGGAAGTAGCCATTCTGACCGAAAAAGGTGAGGAAGTCCGTCCAGTTGATCCGGGGGGCGGTTAGGGTTACGTCCGTATTCAATTTTCCTCCGGGAACGTCGATGAGCAAGGGTGTAAGGTTGTCGACCTGCCCCGATAACTCAAACGAAAAGCCCGTGGCCAGGGGGGTGCTTTCGATGCTGAACTGAATATCCTGATCCTGTTTTTCCACCCGGATGGCCCGGAAGGGAAAGCTGGCGCCGGCCGGCCGGTACCCGACGGCGAGGTCGTCCAGGTGCAGGACCCCGTCGCTGGTTGTGGCAACGTCCTCGAAGCTGAGCAGTGAGGCATCCACCTCCGTTTCGAGTACGAAGCGCCCCCGGTCGAAGAAGAAGTCGCGATTCGCGAGGTAGGTACTCACGGCGCTGGCCGGTCCGCTAAGCCGTAGCGGCGCACGCAGGACGGCATCCTTACCGAATACCGCGATCACCGCCTCCGGACTCTCGATGCGTGCACCCAAATAATAGGCATCCAGGGAGTCCAACTGCACCCGCAAGTTCTTTTTGCTGCCGGGAATGCCGCCCTCCGCGGGGTCGAGCCGGTTAACGATCTCTCCCCGGGTAGTAACGTTGGTGAAGTCGTACCCCTTGGCGCGTACGTCCTGCCCGGTAAGGGTGAAATTGACGGTTACTTCTTCGATCTCTCCGGGGGGTAACTTGATCGTCGCCCGCACCGGAAAACGACCGGTCACGTAGTAGGGGTCGAGTTTGAATTGCAGATCTTCCTGCAGCAGCGGTCGGGCCTGCTCGTAGCTCGCATCTTCCTTGTCAACGTAGATGAAGGTGGCTTCCTCCGGGTCGCGGAGGATCTCGGCCGATAGGGTGAAGGGCTCACCGGCAATCCGTAATTCCGTGGGACAGACCGTGATTTCCTCTTCGTTGATCAGGACCGACAGCGGTCCGTGCACCTCGGTGTCACGCAGATACGCCCCTTTTTGGGTGTTGAAGGCGAGCTGCCCCACCCGGGTAAATAACTCGGTCTCCAGGGCCACCTCCCCGCCATCGGCCTGCGTGGCGCGGGCGCGTAAGGAATCGATGTGCAGGTTGATCCATTTATTACGCGGCGGCAATTGGTAGGTGAATCCGATATCGGTCAGGCCGATACGCACCCCTTCCCAGGCCAGGCGCGGTAGCCGCCGGTCTACCACTACGGTGTCCGGCATGGCGGTCGTATCGACCCGGAGCAGGGCGCCCGCGTTAAAGTCGCCGCTGGAATCAGCGATTATCCGCACGCCGCCACCGGTGAAGTGAAGCTCCCGCAGGCTGATCGTGTCACTGAACAGGGAAGCCAGGCTGAATTGGGCGTAGAGCCGGTCGAGGGTAACGAGGGCCGGATCGTTCCGCGTCAGGGACCTATCGCGCACCACCAGGCTGTCGATGGTGAGGGATACTAAGGGGAAATGATCCCAGGCGCTCAGGTCGACTTCGCGGAAAACGATGTCCAGACCGGCGGGGTAGGCGTAATCCCGCACCAGTTTCTCTTCCTTGGAGTTGAGGTAGGCATTAAGGGCAACGGTGGCCCCGACCAGTAGCAGCACCACCAGACCCAGCACGATCAGGGACCAGCGGAGCAATGTTTTGACCATAAGTGTCAAGCGTTACGGAAAGGTGGGTACGTATAACCTTGTCTCGCCATGTATACAAACCGGTTGGCCGGGGTATCAGTTCGTAAGAACGGTGTTAGCTAATGAACGCCGGGAAGGCCAGTCGGTAGTACGACGTAGATTTCCTACTTTGCGAGGGTTACCTTCTACTATAAACGCTATTAATAGTCAAAGCATGTCCGATGAGGCGCTACTCGCGGCCTTACGAACTGATGATCGGGACACCGCGCTGAAGGCTGTGTACCAGAAGTATCGTGAGCCTTGTATACGGTTTCTTGTCGGGCGTATTATCAACCGTGACCACCCCAACCGGCAGGAGGTGGCCACGGAACTTTTCACCGAAGCCCTAATTATTCTGGTACAGAACGTCCGGTCCGGTAGACTGACGGAGCTTTCCGCCCGCCTGGATACCTACCTGAATGCCGTGTCGAAAAATTTGTATCGACGACTGCTTAGAACGAATCGCGAAGTTTACCTGGAACCCGGCCGCCTGCCGGAATCCCTCGTCACCCCCGTATCCGAAGAGGAAGGGGAGGCGATTCGGCGGGAGTTGCACCGCAAGATTCGGGAACTGGGTGACCGCTGCCGACAATTGCTGGTCCATTTCTACTTTTTGGACCTGGACTGGAAGACAATAGCTGAACTATTGGGTTATAAGAACGCGGCTTCGGCCAAAACCAACAAGGCCAAATGCATGGTCCGCCTGCGTGCGCTTTACGCCAGTGATACCGCCAAGTAATCAATCATGAACCCTGACAACCAAATCCCGGCCGACCTACTGGCGGAGATCGATGCCTACTACGACGGTGATCTGTCGGAAGAGGCCGCCGCCGCGCTGC
>JBASAV010000839.1:0-6586 GCA_049650785.1 Lewinella sp.
ATGGTGTGGGGTGCGTTGACCAGCACATTGTCCTGGGCGTCGGCATCACCCCGGGCTACCGCATCGGCTTCTTCGCGGATGGCGATCAGCGCGTCGCAGAAGCGATCCAGTTCCTCCTTGCTTTCACTTTCGGTGGGCTCGATCATCACGGTACCGGCCACCGGCCAGCTGAGGGTCGGGGCGTGGAAACCGTAATCGATCAGGCGCTTGGCCAGGTCGCCGGCGCTCATGACCGATTTGAAGGGACGCAGGTCCAGGATCAGTTCGTGGGCCGAGCGGCCGTTCTCGCCGGTGAAGAGAACGTCGTAAGCATCTTCCACCCGCGCTTTGATATAGTTGGCGTTGAGAATGGCGTACTCGCTGGCGGCCCGCAGTCCGGAGGCACCGAGCATCTTGATGTAGGCGTAGCTGATGAGCAGAATGCTGGCGCTGCCCCAGGGGGCCGAGGCCACCGCCGAACTTGCCTTCTGGCCGCCCGTCTTTTGCAAAGGATGGCCGGGAAGGAAGGGGGCCAGGGCCTCGTTACAGCAGATCGGTCCCATGCCGGGTCCGCCGCCGCCGTGGGGGATAGCAAAGGTTTTGTGCAGGTTGAGGTGACAGACGTCAGCACCGATGCGGCCGGGGCTGGTGAGTCCTACCTGGGCGTTCATATTGGCACCGTCCATATACACCATGCCGCCGTGCTCGTGGATAAGCTCGCACATCTCCACCACGCCGGTCTCAAAGACCCCGTAGGTACTCGGGTAGGTGATCATCAGGGCGGCCAGGTCGTCACGGTGTTTCTCGGCTTTATCGCGGAGATCGCTCATGTCCACGTTGCCGGCCTCGTCGCTCTTGACCACTACTACCTGCATACCGGCCATGACCGCGCTGGCCGGGTTGGTACCGTGGGCGCTTTCGGGGATCAGGGCAACGTTGCGGTGGGCCTCATTCCGGTGCTGGTGGTAAGCCCGGATGACCATCAGGCCGGCGTACTCTCCACTCGCTCCACTGTTGGGCTGCAGACTACAGGCAGTAAAGCCGGTTATTTCTGCCAGGTCGTGTTCCAGCTCCCGGAAGAGCTCACTGTAGCCCTGGGCCTGCTCGATTGGGGCGAAGGGGTGAATGTCGGCAAACTGCGGCCAGCTCACGGGAATAAGCTCCGTGGCGGCGTTGAGTTTCATGGTGCAGGAGCCGAGCGGGATCATGCTGTGCATGAGGCTAAGGTCCTTGTTTTCCAGGCGCTTGAGGTAGCGCATCATTTCCGTCTCCGTACGGTAATTGCGGAAGTTGGCGTGCGTGAGGAATTCACTTTTGCGCCGGAGCGCAGGATCAATGCGGGTATCGATACCGCTTACCCCGCCCGCGTCGTCCAGTTCGGCGCCCGCGTAGCTTAAGTCGGCCTCGAAGATTCGGCAAATGGCCTGCAGATCGGTCGTTGCGACGGTCTCGTCAAAGCTGATTCGGATACCGCCGGTGGAAGGGTAAAAGAAGTTATAACCGTTCTTTTCGGCCCGCTGCCGGATTTCCGCCGTCTTTTCCGGGGAAACGTCTACCTGCAGGGTGTCGAAGAAATCATCGGTGGGCAGCGAATAGCCGGCCTGCTTCAGAGTATCGGCCAGGATTACGGCGAAGTGGTGGGTCCGTTTGGCAATGGCGGTCAGGCCTTCCGCACCGTGGTAGCAGGCGTACATCGCCGCCATATTAGCCAGCAGGGCCTGGGCGGTACAGATGTTAGAGGTGGCCTTCTCCCGCCGGATGTGCTGCTCGCGGGTCTGTAGGGCCATACGCAGGGCAAAATTGCCGTGGCGGTCCTGACTGACACCGATGATGCGGCCGGGTATCTGACGCTTAAAGGTATCGAGGGTGGCAAAATAGGCCGCGTGCGGTCCGCCAAAGCCCATGGGTACGCCAAAGCGCTGGGTGTTGCCGACTACGGCATCTGCCCCCCATTCGCCGGGAGGGGTAAGTAGGGTAAGGGAAAGAAGGTCGGCCGCCACCGTTACGGTGATGTTCTTTTCGCGGGCTGCTTCGGCCAGCTCCCGGTAATCACCGATCTGTCCATTGGCACCGGGGTACTGTAGCAAGATGCCGAATACCCGGTCTTCATCCAGCTCAAAATCCGTTGCCGCCCCCACGCGGACCTCGATAGCGAGCGGTTCGGCCCGGGTTTCCAACACGGCCAGCGTTTGGGGCAGGACCTGATCCGATACGAGGAAGATATTCGCCGGTTCGTTCTTCACCCGCTTGTTGCGGTGGCCGTAGAACATGGTCATCGCCTCGGCGGCGGCGGTTCCTTCGTCGAGTAGGCTGGCGTTGGCTACCGGCATGCCGGTCAGGTCGCTGACCATAGTCTGAAAGTTCAGCAACGACTCCAGGCGCCCCTGGGCGATCTCGGCCTGGTAGGGGGTGTACTGGGTGTACCAGCCCGGGTTGCAGAATACGTTCCGCAGGATGACCGACGGCGTAATGGTACCGTAGTAGCCCATACCGACAAAACTGCGGAATACCTTATTCCGGTCGGCGATGCCCTTCAGGTGCTGCAGGTAGTAGTACTCGCTGATGGGGGAGGAGACGTTGAGCGGCTCCCGCACCCGAATGTTTTCGGGTACCGTTTGGTCGATGAGGGCTTCCAGCGACTCCACGCCGATGGTTTGCAGCATCGCGGCGGTTTCTTCGGAAGAAGGGCCGATGTGGCGATTGCGAAATTGGTCGTGGCGGGGGGTAAGGGCTTGCATACGTTGGCTTCGGTTGGGGGCGCGCAAAGGTAATCGCTAGCTACCTGAATTGGTTGTCGTAGCCCCCCGCGGAAAGGAAGATAACCGCCTATTTTTCACCTGCTCACGCACCCCTAGGAGGTGGTTAGATACCATCCTGAGTTAGTTGCGCGGAAATCTGCTGCGTACAACTTCGCCATAATCAGACCGTTTCACTTTCAATCATTCCGTGGAACCATGACCCTGAATACTCGCCTTCCGGATGCGCTTAAGCCTCACTTCCCGGAGAAATATCCAGATATCGGCAAGCGTATAGCAGCGGTGATTTGCAACGGGCCTGGCATCACCTCGAACGCGCCCACATCATCGGGCAGCGCTATCCGGTGCCACATACGTACGTTCACTGGAAGATGCTGCAGTTCGGGTTTCGGGTCAAGAGCGGCAGGGAGATTGCCGGTCAGCTGCCCAGGTTGCTGGTTGAGTGACGGCACCCAAAAGATGTTCCGGGCGGCCGGGGTGGATGTTGTCTAGAGGCATACCTGTTTATCAGCCTGCTTTTTCCTGCGCTCCGGCGCAAAAATGGTAATCGTCACTTGACTAGTTAGCGGTCGGGTCCGGTCCCGCAGCGCGAAGGCGGCACGATAATTAACGAATTGCAGGCAATTTTTATAGCCAGGGTGGCGGGCATGGATCAACATGGTAGTTTTAGGGAAATCCTTTAGTCGTCATGCGAATTGTCAGTTTCATGCTGGTCCTGGTGTTTGCCATGGGCTGTGCCGCAACCGATCCTAAAACTTCTACCCTCTACCTCATCGGTGACTCCACGGTCGCCGACTACGCCGACAACTACGAGCCCGGGGAGGATTACCTGCAGACCCGGTACCCGGTCACCGGGTGGGGGCAGGTGTTCCAGGTATATTTCGATACGGCTGATCTGAGCAGCTTCGCTCCGCTGCTGAACGCCGACAGCGTGGTAGTCGACGACCGGGCCCGGGGCGGACGCAGTACCCGGACCTTTTTCCAGGAAGGCCGCTGGCGCTCGGTTTACGAAACATTGCAGCCCGGCGACCTGGTCCTGATGCAGTTCGGCCATAATGACGCGGCCGAGTCCAAACCCGAGCGCTACGTCGACCTGGAAGGGTACAAGGAATTCCTACGCCTCTACGTGAGCCAGGCTCGGGAGAAGGGAGCTACCCCCATCATCCTGACACCGGTGGCGCGCAACTATCCCTGGCGGGACGGTCACCTGGAGAACGTCCACGGAGACTATCCCGCCGCCGCGCAGGCCGTTGCGGAAGAGACCGGTGCCCCTTTGATCGACCTCAATCAGCTCTCCATGGATGCCTTCAGCGAGAAGGGGCAGGAGTATGTCTCCTCGCACTACTTCATGAACCTGCCCCCGGGGGAGTACCCGGCCTACCCCGACGGACAAAACGACAACACGCACTTCCAGCCCGAGGGCGCGCAAGCCGTGGCCAGCCTGGTCTTCGACGCCCTGCGCAGACTGCCAAAACCGTGATATGCGCGGGAGCGCCGTGTTACTTTGGTTGATTTGTCTGCCTGCACAGCACGGGCCGAACAAGCCTCCCGAATGGCTACATCTACGGTAAAACCCTACCATGAATAGCGAAGTAACTACCGTCGACGAAATACTGGAAACCCTGACGCCTCCGGGGCAACGCGACGTTCCCGCCGGGCGTATCCGCAACGCCATCGTGACCGGCGGCGACACCGGCATCGGGCGGTACACCGCCCTGACTCTTGCGAAGGATGGCTGCGACATCGCGCTGACCTACGCCCACCACCGGGACGATGCCGAGCTTACCGCCGAAGCCATCCGCCGCCTGGGCCGCCGGGCGATCGTGCAGCATATGGACCTGGAAGATCCGAAAACCGCCGGGTCCGCGGTCGACGCCATGGTGCGGGAACTGGGTAGCCTGGATATCTTCGTCAGCAACGCCGGACAGATGGAAATGAACGTCTTTCCCGATCTGGAACTCGAAGACCTGGAAAAGTTATTCCGGGTGAATACTTTCGGAGCCGTGCTCGCCATGCAGCGTGGCGTACGCTATATGCTCGGACTGGACTCGGAAGGCGAGGAAAGCAAATTCGAGGAGATCGCGGCCATGGCCCGGAAAGTGCTGACCGGCAAGGTCACTTCTCCACGTACTACGCCCGGACGGGTCATCGTCGTAACGAGCGTTCACGAGCACATCGCCAGCCCGGTGGATACGGTCTACACGATGACGAAACACGCCCTGGGCGGCTTCATCAAGTGTGCCGCCTTCGCCCTGGCGGGTACGAATATCACCGTCAATGGCGTACGCCCGGGCGAGATCACCACTCCGATGAACGACGCGCACCCGGAAGACTCCCTGGACACCAAGCGTAAGCTCATTCCTTCCAAGCGGCCCGGCCATCCGGCGGAGATCGCCAGTATGATACGCTACCTCGCCAGCGACGAAACCGCCTTTATCAACGGTATCAGCTACGACGTCGACGGGGGTATGAGCATCGGCGGGCCGATGGCCAGCGAAGGTTACCAGAAGGTGGTATAGTATCCATTCGCCTGCTGCGAAGCAGGAAAATGCAACGGCGGGGTGGCATTAGCGTCCTTGATGGAAAGTCTGCTTCCATGTTTCGATGTGTCCTCGCCGGTATTGCACTGGTATGCCTGGCTGTATCCTGCCATCAACCGCAGGGGGTAGATGCCTATCTGGAAGACCTGCACGAGCGCGGACTGCTGAACGGCAACGTGTTGATCGTCCGCCACGATTCCATCCTCTATCAACGCTCTTTCGGGTATGCCGATCCGATCGCGCAGCGGCCACTTACCGCCGGTCATTTTTTCGCCATCGGGTCGATCCAGAAAGAATTTCCGGCGGCGGCAATCCTGCGACTATCGGAAGAGGGGGCGGTAGGTCTGGATACCCCGATTGCCAGCTATCTGCGCGATCTGCCGGCGTGGAGCGAACGCGTGACCGCCCGGCAACTGCTGCAGTACAGCAGTGGGCTACCGGAGGTGGACTGGAATCACTGGTTTGGAAAAACGGAACTCCCCGATCAGGAGGCCATCGTGGACAGCCTGCGCCACGTGGACGAACTGGTGTTTCCGGCGGGTACGGACTACCGGTACACCAATTACAGTCCGTTCTTACTGCAGCGTATCGTTGAGGAGGTCACCGGGCTGCCCTTTGGCGTATTTTTGGAGGAGGAGTTTTTGTACCCTCATCATATTCGTGGTATCACCCTTCGGGATCGCTTTCCCTATTCCGATACCACGGCGATGGCGCTCCCCTTCGACGAAGACTTCAATATGGACGACATGGCCTACCGGCTGACAACCGTGTGTGTCACCAGCGAAGGGCTTTACAAATGGGTCCGGGAGCTCGATAACTTCTCGTTACTTTCGAAAGCATCCGTGCGGACCCTGTCCGAAGAAGCCGGGCCGGGCGATAACGTGCAGGCTCCGCTGGGTCGTGGCGACTGGTCGAACGAAGAATTAACCCTGCACCTCCACCATGGCTCCTCCCACAACTTCGAAGCGTTGGTGCGGGATCATAAGCCGGAAGGTCTCATCATTGTCCTGCTCACCAATCGGAAGAACGGTAACCTCCACGAGATAGCGGATGAGCTACGACGGATGGTCAGTGCCCGGCACGCGTGAGCCGTAGGGCGCCGGTGCGCAGGAAATAAGGTGATCAGGAATCGCGACGCGGACTACGCCGGCCAAAGCGCTTCCGGCCCGAGGATTGTCCGCCACCACTGTTTTCGCCACCCTGGCCCTGCCCGCCGTCGGAGCTGGTATTGCGGTCACCTCCGCCGCGGCTGTTACGGTTGCGGCCACCGCCGCCGCCGCCGCCGCCGCTTTTCTTACGGCCACGGCCTTT
>JBASAV010000840.1:0-3500 GCA_049650785.1 Lewinella sp.
CACAAGCTGAGAGAAGCCGGCTACTCTCCGGCATTTACATCGCTGGAAGACGGCGTGCGCGACTATGTCCGGCACTATCTCGTACCGCAGAAATATTATTGATCGAACTTCAATCACATCATTCGAATGGAACACCATCCGCAGACATTAGGCGAATTCATCATTTCTAACCAAAAAGATTTCGAGTACTCCTCCGGGGAGCTCACCCGCTTGCTGAACTGTATACGGCTGGCCGCCAAGGTTGTCAACCACGAAATACGCCAGGCGGGCCTCGTTGATATTACCGGTACCATCGGAAACGTGAACGTGCAGGGCGAAGAGCAAAAGAAACTGGACGTATTTGCCAATAACGTCTTCATCAACGCCCTCACCAATCGCAACATCGTCTGCGGGATAGCTTCGGAGGAAAACGAAGACTTCATCACCATCAGCGGGGCCAATAACGCGCACCGGAATAAGTACGTGGTAGTTATGGATCCCCTGGACGGCAGCTCCAACATCGACGTGGGCGTATCGGTCGGTACCATCTTCGGCATCTTCCGCCGTATCTCCCCCGAGGGAACGCCGGTGACCCGGGAAGATTTCCTACAGCCGGGCAATATGCAGGTAGCCGCGGGCTACGTCATTTACGGCACTTCCACCATTCTGGTTTATACCACCGGCAACGGCGTGAACGGTTTCACGCTGAACCCGGCTATCGGTACGTACTACCTTTCCCACCCAAACATTCGTATTCCTGAGGTGGGCAAGGTCTACTCCGTCAACGAGGGGAACTACGTACACTTTCCCCAGGGCGTGAAAGACTACATTAAGTACTGCCAGAAGGAAGAGGACGACCGGCCGTACACCAGTCGCTACATCGGTAGCATGGTCAGTGACATACACCGCAACCTGGTACAGGGCGGTATTTACATGTACCCTAAGAGCTCGGAGCGGGAAGAAGGCAAACTTCGTCTGGTGTACGAATGTAATCCGATCGCTTTTTTACTGGAACAGGCCGGCGGCCGGGCCACTGACGGTCACCGCCGGATACTTGATCTGAAGCCGACGGAGCTCCACCAGCGCGTTCCCCTGTTCGCCGGTAGTACCAAGATGGTCGATATGGCAATGTCCTTTCTGAAATAAACCATGGTACAGCAAGAGCGGATCATATCGGTAGACTTGTTACGGGGGTTGACCATTGCCGCCATGATCCTGGTGAATAATCCCGGAACATGGAATGACGTCTACCCGCCGCTGCTGCATGCGCCCTGGCATGGGTATACGCCCACCGACCTCATTTTCCCTTTCTTTCTGTTCCTGGTGGGTTGCTCCATCGCCTTTGCCTACCAGGACCGGCAACTAGATTGGGGTACGTACCGCAAGATTCTGATTCGGAGTGGTAAGCTGATCGCGTTGGGCCTGTTTCTCGGTGCCTTCACGCTGTATCCACCCTTCGTCAAAACCTGGTCGGAAATCAGGTTTCCAGGTGTGTTGCAGCGTATCGGGGTGGTTTTTCTCCTTGCCGCACCGCTGGCTTTGCACCTGCGCACCGCCGCCCTGATCGGGCTCTCGGTCATCCTGTTACTGGGATACTGGGGATTGATGGGGTTTGTGCCCGTGGAAGGCGTACTGCCGACCTACGAACGGGATCCATTCAACTGGGCGATGTACATCGATAAGGCGGTGCTGGGTAGCCATACCTGGCAGGAAGATTACGATCCCGAAGGTATACTGAGCACCCTGCCCGCGGTGGTTAGCTGCCTCATCGGGGTGGTGACGGGCCGGCTACTCATCGGACCCCGGGGGGACAAGGTGAAACGAATGTTGCTGGCCGGAACGGGTCTGTTGGTTTTGGGACATGCGTGGGCTTTTGTATTTCCCATCAATAAGGCCCTGTGGACCAGCCCTTTCGTCCTCGTCACCGGAGGCTGGGCCGTCATCCTTCTGGCCGCTATCTATTACACCACGGACGTGCGTAAGACGGTGTGGGGTAGGGTATTCATCTTCGCGGGAGCCAATGCCCTGATTCTCTACTTTTTCTCCAGCTTCTTCGCCAAGATATTTGGAAGCATTTCCGTGGGCGATACGTCTCTGCACGGGTACTTGTATGACCAGTTGTTTGTCCATGATTTTCTGCCGGCCAAGTTGTCGAGTTTGTTATACGCCTCCGTACTGGTTCTATTCTACCTGGCACTTGGCGTGTTTTTATACCGGAAGCGGATTTTCTTCCGCGTTTAGCCCTATGGTTGATCGTTAAATAAACGCTGGAAAGGTCCGGAGTCGAACACGGCATCGTTACAGGGACATATTGCTTTATTCAATTCTCCTACATGCAACGCTTACCCCTTACGCTGATCGCTTGTCTTTACGCAGTCGTCTCACACGCTCAGGACGATGCCCTGATCGATATTGATATCGACAAAACGGAGTGGTACGAGAACCCCCTGCTGTGGGTAGGCGTAGCTGCGTTCTTCATCATTCTTATCGTCGTCACCCGTCGCAAGAGCGCGTAGGTAGCATTATTTTCCCGAACCGTCCGGTACCATCAGCCATTATAGGGTAAAAACCCTATGTCGCGCTACTTCCCGACTCTCTTACTTACTGTACTCGCCCTTGCGCTTTCGGCGCAAACCGGTGTGGATATCGATCCACCTACCGACCCCGATCCCGGTGCGGCCGAATCACCCATTCTCTGGATCTTACTAGCCGTAGTGCTGCTCGGTGGGCTCCTCTACCTGAGGAGCAGGACCCGGCGCGTCGGCAAAAGGTAATTAGCGGTCGCTGATGGTCAGCAACCCGCGGGTCAGTTCGCGAATGATTCCGCGCTGCCCCGGATCGTAGATCCAATTGGTATCAAATCGGCCCAGCAGTTCGGCGTTGGCTTCCTTCGCCAGGGCTAAGCTGTGAAATTCGGTAGACTTGTTGTGCTGGAAATAGGCGACTTCATCCAGAATCTCACGATCGATCTTGTACATCACGAAATCACTGATCATGAGGACGTCGGCGTCCTCGTAATCGTGACTTTTCAATTGACGCAGTGCCTCGTAGAGTGCCAGGGTCGCATCCGTACCGCCGTAGAAGGACATGCGCAAAAATTTTGCCAGCTCATCCAGTGAGTTAGCAACGTCGTGCAGATCCAGCGTTTTGATACCCGTACTGAAACTGATCAGGTAGGCGCGGCGGTTAGTATTGATGGCCATCTTGAGGATACCAAAAGTGAGCACTTTGGCTATCTCCTCGGCCCTACCCATCATGGATTGGCTGGTATCCACGCAGACGATGAAGGGACCGCGCTCGCGCTGTTTTACCCGGTGGTGTACCTCCATCTGTTGGGTTTCACTGCGGGTCAGTTTGCGCTCCTCGTAGCGTAGGGTGAGCAGTCCGTGATCGGCGTACTTCTTGAGAAAGGCGGTCTCCGTGTCTGACCGGCTCAGCAGCGCCGCTTCCGAGCTGAGCATGTGATTGAGATCCTGACTTTCGTGGACCCCGACAATCTCGGCCCGGCCAAGGGGATCGAC
>JBASAV010000841.1:0-29461 GCA_049650785.1 Lewinella sp.
GAGCTCCGCTCATGTCATTCAGGGTCTGGAACTACACTGACCCGCCATAAACCCGAGTGCAACTCGGGAACCATACACGGTTCGTGAGCTCCGCTCGCGTCATATAGGGTTAATATCTACACCAACCCGCTAGCAACCCGAGTGCAACTCGGGAACCAAGCCAGGTTCGTAAACTCCGCTCGCGTCATTCAGGGTCAATAAATACACCGACCCGCTAGCAACCCGAGTTGCAACTCGGGAACCAAAAACCCGCAATTCCCCGACATACATTTCCCCTGCGCGCCGCCGCAAAAACCTCCCGCCCGCCCGCGCCGTTTCCAAGTATCTTCGCCCCAATCAACTGAAACGTATGCGCATCCTCTTGCCCCTCCTGCTATTCGTCGCGGCTTACCTGCCGGCCCAGCAGACCCGCTCCATCTCACTGGAAGACATCTGGTCCACCTACGCCTTCAGCCCCGATGGCGTAAGCGGCTTCAATTTCGGACAGGACGGGACTTCCTACACCGAGCGGACCGACAATGCCGTAGTCACCTACGACATCACGACGGGAGAACCGACGGATACGCTGGTGGACGGCAGCAGCCTACCCACCAACAACGGCTTTAACGGCCGGATCGACAGCTACACCTTCAGCGACGACGAGCAAAAGCTGCTGATCAGCAGCGAAACGGAACAGCTATTCCGCCGGAGCTCGCAGTCTTACTTCTTCGTTTACGACACGGAGGATGAATCCTTCACCGCCGTCTACCCTGACGGAAAAATTCGCTTAGCTACCCTGGATCCAACCGGGGAGCACGTGGCCTTCGTAGTCGATAACAATATCTTCATCCGGAGCCTGGAAGACGGTGAGCTCACGCAGGTAACCGCAGACGGCGAGATAAACGCCATCATCAACGGAGCGTCGGACTGGGTCTACGAAGAAGAATTCGGCTTCAGCAAGGCCCTTTACTGGAGCCCCGACGGGGAGCGGCTGGCCTACCTCAAGTTCGACGAGAGCGCCGTACCGGAGTTCACCTACACCGACTTCCACAACGGCATGTACCCCGAATACAACACATTTAAGTACCCCAAAGTCGGCGAGGAAAACAGCACCGTCAGCCTGCATGTGTACGAACTGGAAAACGAAGAAATCACCGATCTACTCACCGTCAACAGCGACGACAGTGGCGAGTGGCACTACCTGCCCCGCGTGCAGTGGACGCAGAACGACGAGCAGCTCACCGCTCAACGTATGAACCGCCACCAGAGTAAGCTTGAGCTACTGCTGTTCGACGTCGACAAGGACGAGCAGACCACGCTGCTGAACGAGGAGAACCCCTATTACGTCGACGTGACCGACAACCTGACCTACCTGGAAGATGGCTTTATCTGGACCAGCGAGCAGGACGGCTTCAACCAGATCTATTACTACGACATGGACGGCGGCGACCCGGTACAACTGACTTCCGCCCAGTACGACGTGACGCAGTTGTACGGCGTCCACGACGGGCAGGTGTACTTCCAGGCGGCCGGACGCGATCCCATGCAGCGGGAAGTCTACGCCAAGAGCCTGCGGGGTAAGGATATGCCTAAACCTATTGCGGCGGAGCGCGGGTATAATGATGCCCAGTTTAGCGGGAATTACGACTACTTCGTCCTGACCAACTCCAACATCAACCGCCCGGACCGGGTGGTCGTCATGGATCGTTCGGGGGCGGAGATTCGGGAGATCGTCAGCAACGAGGATTTGGTGAGCCGGATCGAAGATTATGGCTACCAACCCGCTGAGTTCTTCACCTTCACCACCGAAGAGGGGACCGAACTCAATGGTTACATGATCAAGCCGGCCAATATGGTCGAAAGCGAAGCCCACCCCTTGCTGATGCACGTCTACGGTGGCCCCGGCAGCCAGCAGGTACTTGACAACTGGCGCGGTCAGAATATGGCCTGGTTCCAACTACTGGCCCAGAAGGGATTCGTAGTTGCCGTGGTCGACAACCGCGGTACGGGCGCCCGGGGAGAGGAAATGAAGAAGCAGACCTACCTAACCCTGGGTAAGCAGGAGACCGAAGATCAGATCAGTGCTGCCAAATACCTCGGCTCGCTGGACTACATCGACGCCGACCGGATCGGCATTTTCGGCTGGAGTTACGGTGGGTTCATGGCTTTACACGGCATTCTGCAGGGCAGCGAAACTTTTGCCGCCGCGATTGCGGTTGCACCGGTAACGAACTGGAAATGGTACGATACCATCTACACCGAGCGATATATGCGGACCTACGAGGAGAATCGGGAAGGCTACGACAAGAACAGCCCCATCAACTACGCCGATCGCCTGAAGGGTGACCTGCTATTGGTACACGGTATGGGTGACGATAACGTACACTTCCAGCATACCGCCGAGATGGCTAATGCGCTGATCATGAATAACAAGCAGTTCGAAACTTACTTCTACCCCAACCGGAATCACGGTATCTACGGCGGACCGACCCGTCTGCACCTCTACACCAAGATGACCAACTTTCTGATGAACAGCCTGATGCCAGAAGGTGCCAGTAAGTAACTTGAGCGAACTCCAAAGCTAAAACGGCCGTTAGGTCAAACAGTAAAAGTTCAAACCTATAATGAAAGGCTAACGTCATGACCCGGCGTGGCCTTTCCTTTTTTTAGGCGATGTTGATCACCTGCTATTACTTTGTCATCAACGAAGCTCTTTTTACTTTTGGAGGTGTTCTGAAATATTTTAGACCTTTTTCACCTAAACCCTTTACCCACTCACCATGCGAATTTTTACCCTTTGTCTGCTCCTCTGGAGCGGTCTGCTACTACCGTCCCTTACTGCGCAATCTCAATTGCCCGCCGGTCTAGAACAATACCGGAGCGAATTCTCCCCCACTGTCGACGCGGCCCTTTCCCGCTTCTTCCCGGACCCAGGCACACCTCCCAAGTCCGCCGTAATCGCAAAATCGTTCGACACGGAAATGTTTCTGGACTCTACCGTTACTTACCAACCCGTTGAAACGGGGGGAGTGGATATGGCCACGGTCCCCAGTTCGAAAACAGTATTCACACAAACTACAGACACCGTCCTAACCGAGCGGGTGTCGGAATTCGACGGGACAACATGGCAACCGGTCAGTGAAATTCGCATCACAAACGACGCCCTGGGGCGCGAGAAGCGACAACTAGAGTTGCGCTGGAATGATGATACTGAAGCCTGGGTGAATTACGCTCGCCTGGTGAATTTTCACCGTGGTACGAGCTTGGAGACACTTGATTCCTTCTACCTCGATCTATACAACGTCGATTCGGACACCTGGGAGCGCCTTTATACGCAGACCAATAAGTATGATGACGGGGAGCGCTTGGTCGAAAGTGCCATTGAGACGGACCTGTTCGGTTTTGGTACCTACTTAACGATTGTCGCTACCTACGTTTACAACGATGCAGGCGACAACGACGTAATCCGCACTGGCATCATTAACGGCGCAGATACGATTCCCGGAGGACGTACCGAACTGACCTACGAAGATCACCGCGTAACCGAAGAGCTATTGTTAGTGACGGACGACAATGGAAACTTCGTCCCCGACGAGCGCAATGCGTACACCTACACCAGCCAGGGCCTACAGGACTCGATCACGATGTATCAATGGGATGACCAGATCGAAGACTGGATGGCTACCTCCCTCGATGATTACGACTATGAGAATGGCTTAGTCACGGACTATTTTTCTACTACCTACACCATGGGTGACATGGTAACCAAGACACGGCAGACGACCACCTATCTACCCGGTACGGAGTACGTGGACGAAACGAAAGATTTTGAGTACGAAGCCGATACGGATACTTACGTACTTACCGAATCCACCACCTATTTCTACAGTGAGGTCAACACCACCTCCCTGCCCCCGGCGTTAGCAAAGGAGGTGTTGCGGGTCTGGCCCAACCCCGCCGTCAATATGCTACGCATTGACTTTGAGGAACCGGCCGTGCTCCACCTGTTCGATCAGTCCGGCAGATTACTCTTCACTGGGCAGCACGAACCGGGTCACGGTGTTGACCTCGGCGGATTACCCTCCGGCGTTTACATCATATCCCTGACTACGCGAAACGTCCGGCACCAAGCCCGGGTGATAAAGGGCTAAGTACCCTCACCGAACCCAGCGATGGGTGGGGTGTTGTCTGATACCCCCTCCACATGTAGTAAGGCCAGGCGATGGGTATCGTCTGGCCTTACCTATCTTAAACCGTTATGGCCAAAAAGAACAAGTCGACTTCCTTCGTCAATCGCAAAGCCAAATTCGAATACGAATTCCTCGAGTCCGTGGAGGCCGGCATTAAATTGCAGGGCACCGAGATCAAAGCGATCCGGGAAGGACACGTCAACCTGCGCGACGGATACTGCGCCATCGAAAGGGGAGAGATGTTCGTGCGGTCGCTTTATATCGGCGAATACAAGCAGGGGAATCAATTCAATCACGAGGAGCGTCGCACCCGTAAGCTGCTGATGAAGCGGCAGGAGATACGCAAATGGGAGAAGAAAGTAAAGGAGAAAGGCCTGACCGTGATCCCTTACCGACTCTACCTCAACGAGCGCGGGCTCGCCAAGGTAGAGGTTGTCTTAGTGCAGGGTAAAAAGGTATACGATAAACGCGAGAGCATCCGTCAGCGTGACTCCAAGCGAACCATGGATCGGATCAAGAAGCAGTATCTCTAAGGCTTTTCAGCCTTACGCTATACTAGCGCCTGGTAGCTATCGTAGATATTCATGAGCAATCCGTCACGCAGTGACTGGTACGCGTAGCTGGGACTGTTAAATAACAGTCGTTCGGCGGGAACACCCAGCAGAATCAGCTGAGCATCGTAGCCCATCATGGCAGCGGTGGCATGGGCTGCGGGTAATTCTTCGTTGTGCGGCAACTCCACCAGATTAGGCTGGCCCCAGAGGAACTGCTGGACTTCCTGCTTTTTCTGGCTGGGGATACGCAGACGATAACCGGTCCGGTTGGTCGGCACGTATCCTCGCACGAAGTTTGGATTCAGCCGGCGGAGGGTAGCGATACGTACATCACACTCACGTGCTACCTTGGCCAGGTTCATGTAGCGGTGGACCATGACGTAGTCGGTGCCTTCCAGTTCGTGGGGAATGAGCCCGTGATCGCCGTAGTAGTTGACGGCGTAGGCGGCGGCAACGTAGGCCGCGACGTAGCGCTGTGTTTCACCGGGCAGGTGAGCCTGTACTTTGCTGTACTGCTTGGTACCGGCCAGGCGGATGCCCTTTCGTACACGACCGTTGCCACAGTTGTAGGCCGCAAGTGCCAGGTGCCAGTCGCCGAATTCGCCGTGCAGGCGCTTAAGCATGAGTACGGCAGCTTCGGTACTGCGGTAGAGATCCAGCCGTTCGTCTACGATGCTGTCGACCCGCAGGCCCATTTCGCGGGCCGTTTCGGGCATCAACTGCCAAAGACCGGCGGCGGATGCGGGTGAAATCGCACCGGGGACGAGCATGGATTCAGCTACGGCGAGGTACTTAAGGGAAGCGGGCATATGATGCTTCCGGAGGTAGTACTCGAATACGGGGAAATATTGGTTAGCGCGACCAAGCATACGCTCGGTACTACGATGACCTAATTCCAGGTACTCATTGATCTTACGGTCGGTAAAATCGTCGGTCGTAGCGACCTTCAGAGGTAGATCGAGCTGCTGAACGCGGTTGACGATCTTAGCGCGGGTGCGCTCTACTTTTGAATTTAATGGTGAGTTAGGAGAAGCTTGTAATGTGTAGGTGACCGTTACCAGCAGCAGTAAGAGCAACTGGCGAAGCACCGGACGGAGCTTACTCATAGTGTCTATTTCGTTAAACAATAGCGCCTCCCAAAAAACCAGCGGCGACGCATGAACGGGTACTAATTCTGTCCCTTTAAAAACCTCAAGGTGGGCGATAACCCATTGCCTTGTGGATACAAAGCTAGGTGGGTTTACCCTTGCTAATCAAGGGCCAGGTCCCAAAGCTTTCTTTTTTAACGTACGGCAAAGGGAGGGTGTTCGGATTTCGATTTGGCCCCCTCCGTAGGGTTCCGACACATCGTCGGCCCGCATGTACGCTCACCTTACATATGGCCACGGTGGGTGCGGAGACCGAATAATATTGCCCTTCCCGAAAAGATTAAGGAAGGCGATTTTTTCTTGATTTTAACTGTTAAAATTTGCTTAAGCATACCATTTTAACATTTACATGGCTCAATTCGGGCTTTGTACCGGGTGGCGTAGCTTTGCGACCCAATACCTAAATATGCTATCGATCGGTCTTATCGGCGTAGGCCACCTTGGCAAGATTCACCTGAAGTGTATCCAGCTCGCCAACGCGAATTATCGGCTGGTTGGCATCTTTGATACGGACCAGCAACTGGCCGAACGAGTAGCCGCTGAGTTCGGAACCAGGGCCTACCGTACCGTTGATGCCCTGATGGCCGATGTAGAGGTCGTCGACGTCGTCACGCCCACGCCGACCCACTTCCCGGTAGTCAAGCAGGCGCTGATGGCCGGATGCCACGTTTTCGTAGAAAAACCCCTTACCGAGACACTGGCGGACGCCAAGGAATTGATCGCGCTCAGTCGATCGACCGGTAAGCTGGTCCAGGTAGGTCACGTGGAACGGTTTAACCCGGCTTTGCTGGCCCTCGGCGATGTGACGATCAAGCCCTACTTCATCGAGGCGCACCGGCTGGCCATGTTTAATCCACGGGGTACGGACGTGAGCGTCGTGCTGGACCTGATGATCCACGACCTCGACATCGTGCTTAAACTGGCGGACGAGGAAGTAGCCGACGTGCGAGCAAGCGGTGTTGCGGTACTAAGTACCACGCCCGACATCGTGAACGCGCGCATCGAATTTCGCAATGGTGCCGTGGCTAACCTCACCGCTTCGCGGGTAAGCCTGAAGAATATGCGTAAGGTGCGGTTGTTCCAGCGTGACGCCTATCTGAGCCTGGATTTGCTGGAAAAAGAGAGTCAGGTGGTACGGCTGTACGATACCGATGCAACGACCATACCGTCCGACGGGCAACAGTTCCCGCTGGATACCCCCAGGGGTCCGCGAATCATTCATGTCGATCAACCGAAGAGTGGCCCGGTCAATGCCATCCAAATGGAGTTGGTGAGCTTAGCCAACAGTATCGAGCAGGGCACGCCGGTGGCGGTTAGTATCGAAGATGGATACCGTGCCCTGGAACTTGCCCAACGCATATCCGACGCCGTAGCCGAAACCCAGGCTCGCATGCCCGATACCTTCTGATTATGCGCCGCCCGTTTTTCGCCCTCTTGCTCCTACTCCTGCTCACCGCGTGCCCGGAAGACCTGGAGAATGAACCCGCCTATCTGCTCATCGATGGTATCGACCTGGTCGCCGGTAACGGGGAGGGGGCGGGCACGACGGACATCCGGGAAGTGTGGGCCTTTGTAGATGGCGAATTCATCGGCGCTTTCCCCCTGCCCGGCCGCATTCCCGTTTTCAAGCTTGGAGAAGTAACGGTCCATCTGGAAGCTGGGGTTCGTCAGGATGGCCGAAGCGTGACGCCGGATATCTATCCTTTCTATACCTCCGTTGAGCGAACGCTTAATCTGGCCGGTGGGGATCAGATTGAGATTGGCCGCCCCAAGATCCGCTACCGTGACAATACCGTGTTCGGTTTTGTGGAAGACTTCGAATCCGGCACGCCGCAGGTCTTTACCGACGTGGCGGGCAATGGCCCCGGAATTAGGCAACAGACCGATGTAGTCAGGAGTGGCAACGCTGCAGGAGCTATTACGCTGACCGATAGCAGCCGGATATTCGAAGCTGCGACGGGCACTGTTTTCAGCGGCCTCAATACCGTACCCATTAACGTGTGGCTGGAAGTAGACTTCCTGGCCGAGGCCCCTACCCTGTTCGGCGTAATTGGCGCCAGCGCGAACTCAGGGGTTCGGGTGTTTGACCCGGGATTTCTGCCCCGTTCCGAATGGACGAAGATTTACTTTAACCTCGGCCCCGTCATCGGCTCGGCCAACCTAGAAGAGTTGCGCGTAGCTTTGTCCAGTCGGTTGCCGGACGATCTTGCCAACGGAACCGTATACCTTGACAACCTAAAGCTGCTTTACTTCACACCGTGACCACGCCGCCCATCGTGCCTACACAGACGCTCCAGCCCGACACCGCCGCCCGGCGTCGGCGAGATCGGTACGTGTACATTGCCGCGGATGGCGTGATGGCGTGGCTAGCCTGGTTGGTGTATCAGGGGATTATGAATACCTCGGACCATGTATTAAGCAGTCGGGGTATGCTCGTCGCTATCGGTTGGCTGGGCCTTTACCTGCTCTTCGATCAGTACCGCGACATCTACCGCCTTAGCCGGCTGGCTACCCTGGCCCAGACCTTCGGACTCTCGATCGCCGGGTCCTTACTGCTCGTCGCATCCGGCCTGATCGGGGCAATACCAGCTCTCGCTACTTCCTGGTATTCCTATCCGGTGCTCTACTTCATGATACACTTCCTGCTGACTGCCTTTTCCCGAATGTTCCTGCTGACCGGCGCCAGTCGGCGTTTGAAAGTAGGCGCCGTGGCATTCAACACCCTGATCGTGGGCGGCGGCGAGCAGGCCGTCAGTTTGTACGAGGACATTACGTCCCGGCCTAAGGGCCTGGGCTACCGCTTCATCGGATTCGTGGACGGACAGCGCAAACAGGCGCCCCCGCTGGAGAATCGCATACCCCGCCTGGGTAGCCTGGGAGATTTGGATTCCCTCATCCAGGAGCGTAACATTGAGGAAGTCATCATTGCCATAGACACCAGCCAGCACAGCCGCCTGCGGGAACTACTCGGCGTACTGAGCACTTACGAGCGCAACGTGCTGGTCAAGATCATTCCGGATATGTACGATATCATGCTCGGCACCGTAAAAATGAACCACGTCTTCGGTGCGGTACTGATCGAGATCCGGCAAAATCTGATGCCGCGCTGGCAGCGTACAACCAAGCGCATCCTGGACATCTTCTGGTCACTGAGTATGTTACTCGTTCTCTCGCCACTCTACGCCTACGTAGCCTTGCGTGTCCGATTATCTTCTCCCGGTCCGGTACTCTATACCCAGGAACGTATCGGACTGAACGGCCAGCCCTTTCGCATCATCAAGTTCCGGTCGATGTACACGGACGCCGAAAACCATGGTCCTCAGTTGAGCCGCGATCAGGATGAGCGCTGTACCCCCTGGGGGGCTACGATGCGCAAATGGCGGCTGGACGAACTTCCCCAATTCTGGAATGTGCTAGTGGGGGATATGTCCTTGGTAGGACCACGGCCCGAAAGACAGTTCTACATTGATCTCATAAGCGAACGAGCTCCGCACTACCGGCACCTCCTGCGTGTACGCCCGGGCATCACCAGCTGGGGTCAGGTAAAGTACGGTTATGCCAGTACGGTAGACGAGATGATTCAGCGACTGAAATTTGACATCCTATACATCGAGAACCGGTCCCTGGCCCTCGACTTCAAGATCCTCTTTTACACCCTCCTGGTGCTCATTCAGGGTAAGGGCAAGTAGGAAGCGGTTTGTTGTGCGACAATTCGCTCAGCCTCTCCAAACATTGGACGGGCCTGGTAACATGTATGGGTTACATCCACTAAAACAACCAATTATGTATTTTATTTACTCTCCTATGAGGGCCGGATCCGTCTGCCTCTTAGCCATATTCACCCTACTCACTTTGCCCATTTTTGGACAAAGCGATAAAAAAGAGGTGATGAAATCCGGTCCCGAGGTTTCGGCCGGCGACCCTATGCAAATAAAGCCCGCGGGCGAAGCTCCTGACTGGGCACCGGATATCGACCCCCAGATGCTGGCCGTCATCGAACAGCTGATGTCTTACGAAGCTCCTCCCTTCACCGAATTATCCGCTTTCCAGGTTCGGAACGCCAAACTACCCGCTGAAGCAGTTGCCGACCTACTCAAGAAAGCAGGTATTCCAAGTATGGAGCCGAAGGTGGACATTTCCCACCGTCAACTGCCGGTCGGTTCCGATAAGGGAACCCTGGTGCGTATCTACACGCCCCTTGATGCGGGGTCCGAACCGCTGCCGGTCATCGTCTACTACCACGGTGGCGGCTGGGTCATTGCCGATCTCGATACCTACGAGGCCGGCGCGGCGGCCCTCGCCGAGCAGGTTGGCGCGGTGGTCGTATCGGTAGCTTACCGGCAGGCCCCGGAAGAAACCTTCCCTACCGCCCACGAAGATGCCTTTGCGGCCTATCAGTGGGTGGTGGAGAACACGGACAGCATCGGGGGTGATCCCAACCGGATCGCCACCGCCGGGGAGAGTGCCGGAGGCAATCTGGCCATCTCCGTATCGCTGATGGCGAAAGAGCGGGATGTCCAACTGCCGGTCCATATCCTCAGCGTTTACCCGATAGCCGATGGTGACGTAGAATCCCCCAGCTACGAGAAGTACGCTAAGGCGCTCCCACTGAGTAAAGGATTCATGGAATGGTTTTTTGACTACTACTACGCCGACTGGGAGAACGACGACAACCCCTGGATCAGCCTGACTTCCGCCGATCTGAGTGGTCTCCCGGCAACCACCATTATCAATGCTCAGATCGATCCGCTGGAAGCGGAAGGCGGCGAATTGGAGAAAAAGCTTAAGGAAGCGGGTATCGATGTGGAGCGCCGCGTCTACGGGGGCGTCACCCACGAGTTCTTCGGCATGGCCGCTGTACTCGAACAGGCTAAGGAAGCACAGGCATTCGCCGCCGAGAGGCTGAAATCAGCGCTCCTAACCGAGTAGATTCTTTTCAAGATCATCCTTTCGGCTACGCCCGCAACCTAGAGTTGCGGGCGTTTGCTCTTTTGAAAATATCTGTAGGGTTCTCGTCAGCCCGTTTTGTCCGGCTTCATCGTCCCGCGGGCCCCGTAGATCGAAATTATAGCGATCGACCCGGTGATCACCGTTATCTAGCAGCCATACCCACAGCTGACGATATGAACGAGATCATCCATAGCCCGACCGGTATTATCCATTTTCTTTCCGCGCTAGTTGCCCTCGGATTAGGCCCCTTGGTGCTGTATCTACCGAAAGGATCAATGCTGCACCGACGGGTGGGTTACGGCTATGCTGCCGCCATGATCATCATGTTACTCACGGCCTTTAGCATTTACGCACTATTTGGAGGATTTGGTGTCTTTCACTGGCTGGCCGTACTTAGTACCCTGACGCTTATCGGAGGCATGGTCCCCATAGTTTTGCAACGCCCGGCCAAGACCTACCTCACCTATCACTTCAGCTTCATGTACTGGTCGGTCATTGGCCTATATCTGGCGCTATTCGGTGAAGTGGCGGCCCACTTACCGGCCATGCTAGGCCTGACCGGCAAACCCGCCGTTGGGCTGCTCGTGATCGTGGGAGTGGGGGCCTTGGCATTTTGCTTGGGCGCGCAATTGATCTGGAACCGACAGAAACGCGAATGGTATAACCGGTACGGTACAATCGCTACGGGTGAAAGCGCTAAGCTCCCCCCCCAAGCCAACTCATGAGGATGCCGGCGGCGACAGCCGCGTTGAGGCTTTCCGTGGTCCGCCCCGGTGCCCTAGGGATAGTCACCCGTCGCTCGATCAGTTCGGCGGTACCTTCCCGTATCCCGGGGCCTTCCGATCCGATGACCAATATTCCCGCGGGTGGTGGTTCTACCCGGTAAATGTTTTCGCCCGCCAGGTCAGCGCCATATATGGGTAAACCGGGGCGGGCGGCTGCCAATTCCGCTAGCGTGCCAGACCGGTAATTTACGCGGAGGAACGAGCCCATGCTGGCCTGGATACTCTTGGGATTGTATAAATCCGCGGTACCGGGCCCTCCGTAGACCTCGGGAAACCCGCACCAATCGGCAATACGCAGCAGGGCGCCCAGGTTGCTGGGGGACTGAATACCATCCAGATAAAGGGCCCAATCGGTAGCCAGGGAACCGGTGCCTGGCGCGTCTGGCTGCGGTATATCGACTACCGCTAAAACCTGATTGGGGGTAATTAGCTGACTTATCCGGCCCAACTCCTTCGGCGTAACTTCCGTTACAGGCATATCACTTTTCAGCGGGGCAGGGGGAATCCAACTATCCAGCGCGTATACCTGATCTATCCGGTAGCGGTCTTGCTGCAACAGTTCACCAACGGCACGGACACCCTCCACCGTGAATTTGTGGTAATTTTGCCTCATCTTTTTCTGACGTAGGCTGCTTATGAACTTTATCGTACCGGAGCTTAGGGGCATACTGGCGGGGGGTCTGCGCTACGTCGGTCCGATCCTCGCGGTTGCGGTATTGTTGACGTCGTGCAATGTTACGAAATACATACCGGAGGATGAGGAGCTGCTATCCGACCAGCGCGTAGCGTTACGCAAGGGGGTAAAGGTGGCCAAACGTAGCGAAGTCGTCTACGAGCTTGGCGTCTTGGCCAAGCAGCAGCCCAACGGTAATTTCCTTTTCCTTTTTCCCCGGGAGTTCTTCTTTCTCGCCAACAACCGCCCGCAGGATAGCTCGCGGATCGACCGCTTCCTGCGGCAGACTATCGGACAACCTCCGGTATACTACAGCGATAGCCTGAGCCGGCGCTCCGCTTCATCCATGGAAGATTTCCTGCGCTATCGGGGTTACTTCGACGCTACGGCCTACCACGAAGCCGACCGCCGCAAGCGTAAGAAGGTAAACCTTATCTACCACGTCGATCCGGGTACCCGCTACTCGATCGATTCGGTAGTCTACAGCAGCCCGGAGCCGGAGATCGACAGCATCCTCCAGCTACTGCAACCGGAAAGCGCCCTCCAGACCGGCCAACCCCTCGACCTGAATGCCTTTGATGCGGAGAAGGCGCGCATCGGGGAGTACCTGCGCGATGAGGGCTATGCCTACTTCTCCAATAATTACTTCGATAAACTCGAGATCGACACCACCGCCGGTGGCGGGAAGGCTAATATCTACCTCACGATCCTTCCCCCCGACCAGGACAACAGCTACCAAAAGTACCGGGTCGGGCAGATCACGGTGCTGACGGACTACAATCCAGCCCGGGAAGCCAGTGGGGAAGTGTATCCGGGAGATACCATTGTAAACGGTATCCGCTTTCTTTCCGCGACGCCATTCTTCAGAATGCGGCCGGACATACTGGCGCAAAACATCTTCCTGGAGACGGATAGCCTCTACAGTCGGGAGGCATTTGAAAAGACCAACCTGGCACTCGGGGGACTTGGTATCTACCGCTTCGTCCGTATTAATCAGATCGCCAATCCGAGCGATCCGAACGTACTGGACTACCGAATCCAGCTCAGCCCGGATAAACGGATGACGGTCGGGGTGGACTTCGACCTGAACTACACCAACCGCAGTCAGCTCCTGGCCAACTCCGCGCTCAGCAATAACCTGATCGGGGTGAGCGTGAGCCCTACTTTCCAGAACCGGAACGTGTTCGGGGGCGCCGAACTCCTGACGCTGGGTCTTCGCGGAGGGGTGGAAGTAAATCCGGTACCGGACAGTGCCGCGCAGTTTTTCAATACGATCGACCTGGCCGCGGAAGCCAGCCTCAATTTGCCCCGCTTCAAGGATTTTGGTTTCTACCGAATTAGCGAGCGGCTGGGTTTGATATCGGATGGATTCTACCAGCAGCTAAGGGAACGCGCCAGCACTCGCTACAGCATTGCCTACGAGTACCTACTGCTGCGAACGTTCTACACCTATAATATCGCGAATGCCCGACTGGGCTACGACTTTCGGCTCTCGTCGACCACTTCCTTCCGGGTCAACCATACCGCGCTGGATATCCTCAACTTCACGATTGAGCCGCAGTTTGACTCTATCCTGGTCAACAACCAACGTCTGCGGCGTAGCCTGAGCGATCAGTACTTTCTTAGCCTCCTGTTCCGCAGCATCGACTATACGCGTATTGGTCGCCCCGACCGCCAGGGAAGATCCATTACGCTGAACGGGCAGTTCGAATTAACGGGTGGAGAGGTATTGCTGGCCCGTCAATTTGTCGATGAGCTGGACCCTAATGACCAATTTGCCCAGTACGCGCTCGCGGTCGCCGATGTGCGCTACTACAAGCAATTCAGCCCCCTACGCAGTTTCGCCACCCGATTTTTCGTAGGCGTCGCCCGTCCCCTCATTCCCAGCCAGGAGGTGCCCTACGTGAAGCAATTTTTTTCGGGGGGAGCTAACTCCATGCGGGCCTGGCTACCCCGTGGACTGGGCCCGGGCTCCTACGTCGACCCCCTCAGTATCCAGACCGAGGGCCTGCTGAACAATAACCTGCTCTACCAAACCGGCGACCTGCAACTGGAACTCAACTTCGAATACCGCTTCAACCTGTTTTCCTTCTTTCGCGGCGCGGTCTTTACCGACATCGGCAACGTTTGGAACTTCGGCCGGGACCCCGACCGTCCCGGATCACAGTTCTTACTCCGCGGCCGCCTGGAAGAGGAAGAAGGAGGCGATCCCTACTACCACGAGCCCTTCTACCGGCAGTTGGCGGTAGCCGGCGGGGTAGGTCTGCGCATAGATCTCAGCTACTTTGTATTCCGACTGGATCTTGCCATCCCGATACGGTACAACTACCCCCGCGACGAAGACGGGAACCCCGTCAATGCCAGCTCGCCGGAATCTTACCCGGAAAGCGCCTACTGGCGGGACTTCAGCGTTTTTGGAGAGATTCAACCCCAGATCGGTCTGGGGTACCCGTTCTAACCCAACGCTCGCCAGACTAGCGTACCACCGATAATCGAAGGGCGGTGCGGGCCTGCGGCTCCGTGATCAAAAGGGTATAGGTGCCCACGGGTAAACCCGATACGTCGAGCCCGAACTCCTGCTCCTGACCGGTCAGGGTGATATGTTTAGTGAGCACCACTTTACCCATGACGGTCGAAACCTGAAGATGCCCCGCCCCGGAGCTACGCCCCGTCATTCGGACACCTACCTGACCGGTGGTCGGATTGGGTAGCAAGATTGCCGTAGAATTAATTTCCGGTCGCCTAGAAACACCGACCATTTCATCTTGCAGGAAGTTGACGACTACTCCCGGTGCACTGATCCGGCTACTGTCGCGATCGCCTTCGGCCGTGGACAAACGGGCTACGCCATGGTAGGTAATCAGTTCCGGTAAGACCTCCACGTGGTCCAGCCACCACCCCGAGGCTCCCACCGCCGCGTCGGAAGCGAACCGCCACCGGAAATGAACCGACTGGCCGCGGTATGCACGGAGGTCGACAATCACCTCCCGGTAGCCATCGCTGTTCCCCCAAAAACTTTCCTGACTTCTAAGGGGCGCGGCACCCTGGTTCGAAAGCCGTCCGCGGTAGGCATGACGGATGAACTTGTCCGATACCCCCAGCCAGTTTATTCCACCATCCGTGGAGACTTCCACGACGCCACCGTCGTAGGCGGGTTCCGTATCGTAGCGGGTGAAGAACCGCAGTACCGGAGCTGCACCCGATACTTCAACGGGTAAGCTTGTCTGTAGACTTTGTTCCTGAGCGGCAGCCGTATTCATAACGTACCATGCCGAATCGCCGGAAAAGGCGCCGTGGGACGTCCTGACCCAACCATTCCTGCCGGCCCCGGATACCGTGGTCCATTTCTCCGATCCGTTTTCCGCGCCGTCGCCGAATAGCTGAGTAGGTGCAACGGACGGATCCGTTACGGCGGTGTACGCTACCTCGTACTGCTGCCCCGCCTCGAGATCGGGCAGACCCAGCGTGAGTCCATCCTGAGAACGCACAGGATTATCGGCTCCTTTGATAGTCGAAACATCGACGGTCATTCCCGCGGGTATCTCGTCGACTAGGGTCAATCCACTTACCGCTTCGGATTTATCGTTTCGAATAGTGAGGGTGTAGGTCACCGAGTCGCCCGGCTGGACATATTCCCGGTCGGCACTTTTGTCCAGTTTGACCGTAGCTATGCAGGCGGGGTTGACATCGAAGGCCTCCCGGTTGTCGTTATGTATGGCACTTTTTCCCTGCCGGGCAGAATAGCCAAGTCCGCGGCGGCTGAATATCTCCCAGAGCAAACAGGCATCCGCGCCGTCGTTTTCCAGCCGGTCGGCCGTAAGCAGGGCGTCTCGTCCGTCGATGAGACCGGGGCTACAGGGGGTGTACTTCATGGCTTCGATCACCAGCCGGACCGCCCGGTTGTTGCCACCCTCACCCCGAATTAGATCTTCGTCGAAGCCGTAGCGATCGACCAACCCCCAGTATACGTCCCAGAGCGTAGCGGCCCACACTTCGCCGAGTCCGTGCGGGACGGCGGCCGTGATGACGTCGTCATAAGTGAGATTATTCACCTGCCAGTCAGTGGAATAAAACTGGCTGCGGAAGCCAAGTGAGCCGTCCGGAGCCGCCGTCGAATACACCCCGATGGACCGCCGCTCCCGCCCCGTCGGAGCCTGTGTACCCGATTGGGGCGTCGTGGCCAGCAGGAAGAAATCGGACCACCCCTCCCCCATTTGCTCATCGTTGAGCAGGCAGGTGTTGCGGCCCGGGCCACCCACTAACCGGTTGCTGATACCGTGCCCGTATTCGTGTGCCACCACGCCGTTGTCAAAACTACCATCGATGGCAGTGTGGCTGTAGTCGGCCATCCCGATCCGTACCGTTTCGGCCCGGAAGAGGGCTTCGCGCAACGGTTCGGCGTCAAGCTGACGGACGAGAATCACCGGTATCGTGACCGGATAGTCCTCACCACCCTCCATCGATGCCATGGTAAATAAGTCGTTCTCCGGGTTCGTGATGATGACCGCCCGTGCACCCGCCTGCTCCGCCCGGTAAGCCTTCAGCTGGAAGGCACAATCGCCACGTTGGAGCATGACAACCTTCCCCCTCAGTTGATCTTCGTTGATCAGTTCACCGCATCCCAGCGCGGGTTGATCGCTCCCGTCCAGCCCAATGGCTAGTTCAGCGGCGATCGGGTCATCGTTAAGTTGGGGACCGAAGGCGGCGTTCGTACTCGGGTAACGGCCGGCCAGCTCGGCCGGAAAGCGGACTTCCAGTAGCTCGGTCCGGCCACGCCACAGGAACATCTGCATGCGACCGGGCTTTCCGTCGCGGGGAGTGTAGAAGGTGGCATTGTTGGTACTCGCCCCGTCCTGGGCTTCCGCGAGGACCGGATCGCCGCCTTGTCCGCCGCCGCCATAGTTGAACTGCTGGAAGTTGCCGGCACGCTCGTTGAATCCGTGGGCGTACGCCCAATCGTGGAGGGCACTGGTGTTGTAAAACAGCTGGGTGAGGGAGGCTTCCACCATTCCTTCAGGGCGTCCCCGCGGATCGAGCGGGAAATCGAAGTCCAGGTTGTTCTGCCCGTTGGCGACGAAGCCCGAATCGGGTGTATTCTTGTCGGCGTCGGCGTCGCGGTAAGCGTAAGCGTTGTTGCCGCGGGTGAAGGTGTATTCCGGTCCCGCGACCCCGTCGGTATCGTGCCAGCCGTAGGGAGAAGCTTCTCCGTCGGACGGCTCGAAAAGCAATTCGCGATCGCCGTCGAGCGGAGATTCCAGGCCGAAGGGAAAAACGTAGTACATGGCCCCGTCCCGGGAAGGGGGTGTCCATTCGCCTTCCTGTTTGGAATAGGCTGTATTTCCTGCGCTCCGGCGCCCAACTTCTGAAACGCGACAACTGACGGACAGGTCGGTGCGGTAGTGCTCCCGTGCCGTGACCGCATCGATCATGCTCAGGTAATGGATGCCCGCCTCCCGGTCGTCTATGGTCAGCTGATAGCAGAGGCGCAGCCCCCCCGTTTCGGGTAAGGGGTAATACACGAGTTCCCCCTCCTCCAGAACGGTGCCGCGTGGCGGGTAGCCATTGCGGAAGGCCTGGTCGACCGACAGGGCGGGGGTGCTGACTTCGGCTCGTTCGGCAATTCGGCTGGCCAGGCGGGACGTATAGTGGACGACCTCCGCGCCCCGAAAATGAACCGTGGCACCGGCGTTGTAGATGGGGGTGCCGTTGAGGGACTGAGTCAGGTATACGTGCTCGATGCCGCTGGGGGAAGGATATCGATCGAGGACCGTCAGTTCGGCCAGATCGGTCTCCGAAACCCCTAGCTCGCCGGCCCGGGCACGCAGAAATTCCTGGGCGGGCAGCTGCCCCTCCTGGGCGGATGCTACGTACGACAGCAAAAAAAGCGCGAAAAGCGCAATCCGGGACCTCATGCAAGCAAATTAACCTTCTTACGCCCGATATGCCGGGCTGCGGGCTACTAGGCTAACGGGAATGGGGGGACCGGTCGTTCACCGGACGAAAGCGGCCCGGATTTTAACGTTCGACGAAGGAAACCTGGTCCTCCTCAAACAACGGCTTGCGCGCGTAGCGCATAAACAGCTGAGCGGTAGCCAGTACGTCCTTCTCGCAGTAGACGGCAATGCGCTCCAGGTCGTCTTCTTCCCAGAATACGCGTCCTACCTCACTGCCGTCGATATCGTCCTTCGGGCTGGGGAAGCCCAAAATGCCGGCCAGCAGTTTGAGGGATACGTACGATTTGCGGTCGCCGAATTTCCAGAGCTCCATGGTGTCCAGCAGGTGCTTTGTTTCCCAGGGTTTCTTGCCGGAAATATCGAGCAGCTTCGGCATGGGCTGCTGGTTAATGACGATGCGCCGGCACATATACGGCACGTCGAATTCCTTGATATTATGACCGCAGATGAAGTACTTATTCGGGTCGCCGTAGTACTGCTCGATCATCTCGCTGAAGGCGGTCAGGAGCTTGGCTTCGTCGCGGTCGGCAAAGGACTTCAGGCGGATCTTGAGCTTTTTGTCCGAGTCGCGGTAAACCGCTCCGACACTGATGCAGACGATCTTCCCAAACTCCGCGAAGATGCCGGCCTTATCGTTGTAGGATTCGGCGAGCTCCTCCCCCTCGATGGTTTCGCCGTACCGACGCAGGGCTCCCGGTGCCTTGAGCGACCATAGGTACTGCATATTCTCGTCCATATCGTCGTAGCCGGGCGATCCGCTTACGGTTTCGATGTCGAGGAAGAGGACTTTGGTGATGTCGATCTGGTCAACCATGGTGATTAGCGTTTTGTGCCCGCGGCCTGGACGGTAAGCCTGTCGAGTGCCCGCAGCAAATTGGCTACGTTACTGGTAAATACGAATTCCATCCGACGGTTCTGGTAGCGGCCCGCTTCGGAGGCATTACTCTGGACCGGCCCGTACTCCCCCTGGGAGGCGCCGGTCAGCCGGTTGGGGCTCACATAGTGCTCGCTCGCCAGCCGGTCGGCCAGGGTGGCGGCGCGCAGGGCGGCGAACTCCCAGTTGTCGGTGTTTTTTAGTGGGTTGGCCTGGTTGTCGGTGTGGCCTACGATACGCAGCTTCAGTAAAGGATTATTTTGGAGGACCCCGGCCAGTACCCGGAGTACGGGGGTGGCTTCGTCGACCAAGTACCCCACGGAGCGGGGACGGAAGAGGGAACTTTCCTGGACGCTCAGGATGACTTCGCCCGGCCGGTCCAGGATCGTATACTGGCCGCTATCCAGTTTCGTTTCGAGGGAGTCACTCAGCCGATTGGCTACGGCATTGAGGCTGGTGGCGTATTCGCTGATGATGCGCTCCTGCAGCGCCAGTGTCGAATCCAGATTGGCCTGGCGACCCTCGAGGGTCTCGCGCAGGTCTTCGAGTTGCTCGTTCAGTTCACTATTGGTGCTGGACAGGTTGCTCTGCAGAGCTTCGATGCGGTCGTCCTGTTCGATGAGGCGATCCTGCAGGCGGCTCTGCGTCTCGAGCAGCATATCGTTGCCACCGCGGCTACGTTCCAGCGCCAGGGTGAGCTGGTAGATCGTGTCGGCCTGTACGGCGGCGAGGCTATCGAGGGTATTGATCCGCGGCTGGTAGCGCTCCGCTGCCTTTTTCGGAGAAATACAGCTGGCCAGAACAACAGCTAGCAGACCGGTAATGAGTAAGCGCATGGGTCGAAATTAGTCTATGGGTACCGGATCGAAACGCAGTGCGGGGCCATTTTCGCGTAACCACCGGTCGTGCACCTTGTATTCCGGCAGCGCGCGGGCGACGTGCGCCCAAAATTTGGGGCCGTGATTGGCCTCCAGCAGGTGGGCCAGTTCGTGGATGATGACCGCATCCAGCACGGCGGGCGGGGCCAGTAACAGTCGGGTAGCCAGATTGATATTACCCCGGTGCGAGCAGGAGCCCCAGCGGGTGTAGGTATCGCTCAGTTTGACCTCGTGGATGGCTTTGCGGAAGTGCCGGTCGTTGAGCTCGTGGACACGTCGGGTGATTTCCGGCAGGCAGCCCCCGGCAAAGTACTTCGCCAGTAATTTGGGGATGGCTTTTGTCTGCTGTTGCGCCGGTGCGCAGGAACTAAGCTTAACCGTAAGGGAACGTTCCGTAACGGGCTCGATATGATGCATCTTGCCCGGGTGGTTTTCTACGGAGACCCGGTATTTCTCCCCCCGAAAATCGAAGGTATACGCCTCCGCTACGGGCGGGGCCACTAAATGCGCGAAGGCTTCTGGGCGATCGGCGGCCGTCTTGCGGGCCCACTCGACCATCTCCTGGATACGCTTTTTCCGCTCCCGTTGACCGAGGGCGTGCGGCAGCCGGATGTAGAGCGCCCGCTGCCGGACCGAGGCGATGGTCGACCGCCGCCCCCGCTCGGTAATGATGCGTACGGGCACCTGCATACCGTTCAGGTCGAGGGTGGCTCGTTGCTCGGCGGTTTTACGGCGCATGTTGAAGGGCGGTGTTTGAAGTATCGGGGACAATGTAACAAGGTTCGGGGGGCTGGTTGGTCCTTCTACGGGCAGGTTTCTGACGTAGATGGCTTTTTTGTAGCGTTGCGCTTAGGGCTTTGCGGCAGAGTTCACCGCCGATTCCGCGGATGGATGCGCGGATTTCACCAAACTGCGCTTTGGAAAGGCAGTACGGAATTTCGCAGATTATCCGGCTTCGCCGGCACCCTTCGGGTTATGCACAACCCCCAAACGCTTCCGGTAGCTCAATCTCAGACCGACCATTGCACTGCCCCAATGCGGCCCGGGAGGGGACACCCCCCGATGAGCCAGGTCTGCAACGAGCGCTAGCGAGTGAAGGGCCTGGCGACCAACCAGCAATTAAAACCCGATAACCCCCAACCCTACCCAACCCCCAAATCATCCAGATCCCCCCAAAAGTCCGGATAGCTCTTCTCCACAACCGCCGGATCTTCTATCTGCACCGCGTGTAACAGGGCTAGCGGAGCAAGGGCCATCGCCATCCGGTGATCGTGGTAGGTAGAAAAGGTAGGCGTACCTGCGGCGAAATCGGCTTTCCCCTCCTGGGCGAAGTACTGGATGCCGGTTTTGCCCGCCATACGGGCGGGAATCTTGTAAAGCGACACACCTAGTTTTCCAAGCTCGGCCTTCATGGCTTTTACCCGGTCGGTCTCCTTGATAAATAGGGTTTGCAGGCCGGAATAAAGTCCCTGCACACCCAGTCCCGCACAGGTGGCCATTAGGGTTTGGGCGATGTCGGGGCATTCTACAAAGTCGTGCTCGAAGAGGGGCGGCGGGCTGGTACCGGCCGCTTTCTGGATGTGGATTCCCTCCGCGGTATAGGTGGTGGTCACCCCGAATTCTTCGTAAAGCTCGCTGACGACGGCGTCGCCCTGTAGGCTGTCTTCGAAAAGGCCGTCGACGCGTAGATCAGCCTCCTCGGCGAGGGCGGCCAGGCTGTAGTAGTAGCTGGCGGCGGACCAGTCGGCCTCCACCGTAAAGGGCTTGGCTTGATATACTTGAGGATTGACCACAATGGTCTGTCCCTCCCAGTGGTGATGTACGCCGAAGTGCTCCATCAGCGCCAGGGTCATACGGATATAGGGCAGACTGACGATCTCGCCTTCCAGGGTGAGTTTCAGACCCGTAGGCAGCGTAGGGGCCAGCATCAAGAGACTGGAAATGTACTGGCTACTGGTATCGGCGGCGATGGTGACGCGGCCGCTTTTATCCAGCGGGCTGTACCCGATACGGAGGGGCGGGTAGCCGTCCATTTCCGCATATTCAATGTCTGCGCCGAGTGTACGCAGCGCCTCCACGAGGATACCGATGGGCCGCTCCTTCATCCGTTGACTACCGGTGAGCAGTTGCGTGCCCTGCCGGCGGCAGAGGTAGCCGGTCAGAAAGCGATAGGTACTACCGGCGGGTCCGCAATCCAGGATTTCGTCATCGCTGTCCAGTAGCTTTTGCATACGGACCGTATCGTCCGCGGCGGCCAGTCTTTTGATCTCGAAGCCGCCCGGGGTGAGTGCCCGGATCAGCAGGGCGCGGTTGGCGATGGATTTAGAGCCGGTGAGGCGCAGGTGGCCGCGGAGAGGTCCGCCGGCGTAGGAGATTTCTTTGGGCGAATTCATTGGAGCCAAAGGTAAGCTGTCAGCGTGCTAATCGACCTTGCAAACCCGGTACGGTTTTTCCCCAACCAGGAGGAAGTAGCAGTCAGGAGGAAGCGTTTGCAGGTCGACCCGGTAGCGGGAGGGGGTTTCCTGCGCTACCCTTGCCCGCTCGTTCAGCCGTTGGCCACGGGAGTTCAGCAAAATGACTTGACCTACTACAAGGGACTGCGGATTAGTAATCGGGAACGAACCCGTCGTCGGATTGGGATAGAGCTGGGTGGCCTCCTGGTTAACAAGATTTACCGCTATTACTTCGGAATACACGTACGTCCCGTCGTATTCAACTTGCCGCAGGCGATAATAACTGGTTCCGGATAGGGGGTGAAGCATCCAGGTGACTATAGTGATGTTCAGCGTTCGTTGTTCCCTGTTCGCTGATGGTGTCAATGGCCTCCCAACGGCCGGCTTCCGTCTTTCTTTCCACCACAAAATGGGCGTTACCCGCTTCGGATGCGGTGTGCCAATCCAGCTGAACGGAATTCCCGAAGGCCTCCCGTGCGGTAAACGATTTCAGTTGAACCGGCAAAACCCCATTGAGGTCCTGTATTCTGAAGTTGTCCAATAGTACTCTCTTGGTTCCGCTACCGTGCATATCAGCCCCGATCGTCAGGTCACCCTCACCATCCCAGTACAGACCCTGTCCGGCCGTAGCCGCCGACGTCCAGACTATGGTTCCGTCCCGTGAAGGGTGCCGAGGCCGGAAACGGATTCGTACCGAAAACGATACGTCCGGTAGATATCGTCACGCGGGAGGCCTCAACTAGGCGAGGTCACCCAGGTGATCCCACCCGTTCCATCTGAAACTCGATACTTGACATTCAACCCATTTCTACAGAGGTAAAAGTTATTCCTGGAAAGAACGGCGTAAGCCTCTTCATCCCGCTGATAATCAAAGGAAATGTCGATCGCTTTTATATCAAATATGAGGTCGTCGGCGATTACCAGATTGATCTCACGTGTTTCGGACTGACTGACCGATAGCCCTTTCGTATTTCCGTCAAGCCGTAGGTTAGTGACGACACGATTCCCGATGAAAGCGTCATCCGGGCCGGTATCGGACACGCCCGGGTCCGAGCCTTCCCAGGTAAAGAAGAGAACGGTCGCCTGGCCAGGTAGCGGATGATCAAACAGAAGAGAAACGAAGCAAAGTAGGCGCACAAGTTAAAAGTTACCCCTCACGCTCGGGCCGTTAGCGGGTGCCGGCCTCCTCGAGGTAATTCCAGAGTTTATGTCTTTCGCTCAGGCTTGCTCCGATTACTCCGCGACCGGGACAAACGGAGGGCATACCGCCCTTCGGCATTTATCGATCGGGATTTGACCGATAGCCCGTCGGAGCTCCGCGACTGTTCGGTCCCTTTGTCCACTTCGGTTAGCTAATTGGACAAACACCTGGACCTTGCCAGGTGACTAAAGAACCTTCCAGACCCGAAACCGCTCCCCGCCCACCAGCAGGAAGTAACATCCCGCTGGAAGTGCGTGGAGGTTAACGCGGTAGCGAAAGGGAGTTTCCTTAACCACCTCTATCTCTCCATCGACCCGCTGGCCGACGGAGTTTACCATAATTAGCTGACTGGCATCGAGCGGCGCCTCGGTTTCAAGGGTAAAGGCTACGGAAGCCGGGTTCGGATATATATTGGTTGCTTGCTGGTAGGGGATAGTTACGGACACGACATCCGAATAGGTAAAGGACTCATCGAAGTCAACCTGGCGTAGCCGGTAATAATTTACGCCCCCGTTGGGATCGTCGTCACGGCTGGTGTAGTAGCCTCCGTGTGGGGTAGTGCCCCGTCCAGTGGTGGTAGCGATCGTTTGCCATTCATCGCCGTCGGTACGTCTTTCGACCTCGAAGTACGCGTTGTTCTCCTCGGAGCTTGTCTCCCACCTTAAGTCCACCGCCTGCCGGGCGTTCACCTCGGCGGTAAAATAGGTCAATTCTACCGGTAATACCGATGTCAGATCGACTATGATAAAGTTGTCCAAAACGGCATTCATCGTCCCACTCGCGTCCATATCCACGCCAATGGTCAGATTACCGTCGCCTACCCAGTACATGTCCCGTCCGGGTGTTGCCTCGGAGGTCCATTCGGTTTCTCCGTTCTTAAAAAGCGTGCCGATTCCTGACACCGGGTCGTACCGAAATCGATAATTGCGGTAAATGTTATCGTTCTCAATACTGAAAGTTGGCGAGGTTACCCTTTGGCTTCCTCCTGCCCCATCATCTACCCGATATTGGACGTTCAAACCGCCATTGCAGAGGACAAAGTTGTTCCTTCTCAGAACGGTGTAAACCGTTTCGTCTCGCTGGTAATCAAACGATATATCTATGCCACCGACATTCCACAGCGGATCATCCGAAAGGACCAGGTTAATATCTTGCTTCGTGTTCGTTTGACTACTGGCCAAGCCTTTGGAGTTTCCGTCGAGCCGGGCTTTCGTTACGGCTAGATTGGCGATCGAAACGGCATCGGGTCCGATATCGGAAACGGATGGGTCCGAACCTTCCCACGTGAATTGCAGAATTGTCGTTTGGCCATTTGACTTGACACTACAAAGTGTTAGCAGCAGGAGAACGTAAAGTAAGCGCACAAGATCTATTTTATACCCCAAAAGGTGATTGCTAGTGTAGACTGACCTAATGGAGATAATTCTAAAATCTATGGGTTAGGGCTCAGGCTGGCTGCGGATCAACCGCGCGGTCGGGAAGGGTGGGTGCCTTGACGTCTCGCGACAAAGATAAATACCAAAAGTTGTAATACCAACGGGGCAGTCTGGGGACATGGCTTGCTCCGGGTATCTACGCGTTTGGTATCTCGCCTGCGTTTCTTTGTGCAGATTACCGAATAATTCAGCTCAGCTTACTTACGGAAAATGGGACAGCTTTGGTTTTGCACTCCCTCGCTTGACGGAAAAAGAGCGTGCTGAATCAACTAGTAGAAGAAAAAAAGTTCGCATTACCTACTAGGCTAAGGCTGGATAGAAGAAGCCTGGATCGAAATGAACGGTGTTGGTTTCTTATCCTGAAGCATTAATTAAATCACGTGTCCCGCAGCAAGAAATAGAACGGGTCATTATATACCGGAAACTAGCCTGGTTGGGATAAGCCTTTTACACCCAAGGTTTTTAAACTAATAACCCCCCAGATTTTCCAGCGGAATCCGCCCCTCGTAGATAGCTTTCCCAACGATCACCCCGTAACAATCGAGCGCGGCAAGGGCATCCAGATCGTCAATTGTAGTTACCCCCCCGCTGGCGATCAGCTTTACGTCAGGCTGTTCGCGGCGGATGCGGGCATACAGCTCGCGCGCGGTGCCCTGCAGCAGACCATCTTTGCTTACATCCGTGCAAATAGTGTAGCGTACCCCCTTGTCCACGTAGTCGGCCAGGAACTCGAACAGTTCCCGGTCGCTGGCTTCTTCCCAACCGCTGACGGCGATCTTGTCGCCCCGCACGTCCGTGCCCAGAATGATGCGTTCCGGGCCGTACCGCTCCAGCCAGCCTAGAAACACCGCCGGTTCCTTCACGGCGATGGTGCCGCCCGTCACCTGGTGGGCCCCGGCCTCGAAGGCGATGCGGAGATCTTCGTCGCTCTTCATGCCACCGCCCCAGTCGATTTTGAGATCGGTACCTCCGGCGATTCGCTCCAGCACTTTATGGTTCACGATCCCTCCGCCGCGGGCACCGTCGAGATCAACCACGTGTAATCGCTCCAGGCCGGCCGCTTCGAATTCCTTCGCAACGGCTAACGGATCTTCGTTGTAGACGGTCTTCTGCGCGTAGTCACCCTGGGTCAGGCGGACGCATTTTCCGTCGATCAGGTCTATGGCGGGGATGATGTGCATGGGGTTGGTTACTGGTTACTGATTGCCGGCTGGTCATCGGATGTCTCCCGCAGCGGTAGCGAAGGGGTCATCCGATGTCTCCGCCGGCAAAGTAGGGTCATCGGTGTCTCGGCGCCGGCAAGGTAACGTCATCCGCTGTCTTCACAAGCAAGACAGTGTCATACAACGTCCCTACGGCCGATATCCATACTTTTCGCGGAGACGCCCGGTAGTCTCCAACCCGTAGCTTTACCGCCAGCCATTAATCATTGCCATGTCTACCTATACTGCGGAAGAGTCTTTTCACCATCGCGACTTCGCTACCGAAGGTGTGACCGCCAAAGAATTCGCCGACTGTCACTTCACGTCGTGCAGCTTCGCTACCGTGGATCTATCGAATATTCGGTTCTTAGACTGCCACTTCACCGACTGTGACCTGAGCAATGCTCGTCTTTCGGGCACCAGCTTTCAGCAGGCAAGCTTTAAGAACTGCAAACTACTCGGTTTGGCTTTCGAGGATTGCGATCGCCTGGGATTTGCAGTGGACTTTACCGGCTGTCAACTGGAACATGCGTCCTTTTTTCAAATGAAACTGGTACGGTCGGCTTTCCACGATTGCAACCTGACCGGTACGGACCTCACGGAGGCAGATCTCGTTGGCGCCGCACTGACCGGCTGTGATCTTTCCAGGGTTACGTTCGACCGCACTAACCTGCAAAAGGCCGATCTACGTGGATCATACCACTATCAAATCGATCCCACCACGAACCGGGTAAAGGGCGCCCGCTTCTCTCTTCCCGAGGTGGCGGGTCTGCTAACCAGCTTTGGCATACGCCTCGACGATTAGTGATACGCCGGGCTATGCCCATCAACCGGGACCGAGTTATTGTCGTTCGATAAGAACACACTGTAGCATGGCCAATCCACCGCAATCCCCGACCACCTTCGATCAATTTTCCCGGCAAATAATGGCCGCTGCCGCCAAGTTGGGCAAGGGAGGCCTGGTAAACGAATCCAACGGTATCGGGCGCTTCGGAATCTTCGACCTGGAAGATTTACACCGGGACGGTCCGCCCAAAGTGATGCCCTACAACCGGCGCACCTATTACAAGATCAGCCTCGTCCACGGACCCTACCGGGCGGAATACGCCGACAAAACCATTCGGGTACGACGGCACGGTCTGTTCTTCGCCACGCCTAATATCCCCTACAATTGGATCGCTGAGGATAATCAACCCCGGGGGACATTCTGTGTCTTCACCCGCGACTTTCTAGCCGCCAACTCGGTGGGCACACGCTTGGATCAGCTCCCCATCTTCCGGACGGGCGGCTTACCCTTTTTCGAGATCGAGGATTCCGCTGCCAATGCAGTATCCGTGATCTTTAAAAAGATGATGGAGGAAAAGAATTCGGATTACGCTTACCGCTATGATCTCCTACGAACTTACGTCCTGGAATTGATCCACCTGGGGCAAAAACTGCAACCGGAAAACGTCACGCCGCAACCGCAAACCGCCGCCTCCCGGATCGTTGGCCTGTTTCAAGAATTACTGGAGCGCCAATTGTCGCCCCTATCGCCGGATTCCCCCATCGAATTACGTACCGCCGGGCACTTTGCCGACCGCCTGGCCCTGCACGTCAATTACCTCAATCAGGTACTGAAGTCCGAGACAGGCAAGACTACCTCTCAGGTCATCGGGGAACGCCTTATTCAGGAATCCAAGGTATTACTCCGGCACAGCGATTGGACCGTTTCGGAAATTGCTTATGCACTCGGCTTCGAGGAAGTAGCTCACTTCTCTAATTTTTTCAAGAAACACACCGATCAGCCACCGCTGACTTTCCGCGGGTAGCAACCCGGCTTTGAATCGTGCAAGCAATGCTTTGATCCACACAAGGTATCCACCCAGTGTAAACCTGACCTTTGCCGTATTCAAAACTAAACCAGTATAGTATGTCTACTCAAACGAGAATTGCACTCGTCACCGGCGGCAGCCGGGGCCTCGGTCGGGATATGGCCCTCAATCTCGCGGATCAGGGTATCGACGTCATCCTCACCTACCATTCGAATAAGGAACAGGCCAACGAAGTCGTCAGCCAGGTCAACAACCGTGGCCGGAAGGCATTTGCCCTGCAACTCGACACGTCGCAGGTCAACACCTTTGACCATTTCTTTGAAGCGGTAACCAGCCACCTGGATTCGGAAACCGGAAGTAAGAAGTTCGACTACCTCATCAATAACGCCGGCACCGCGCTCTACGCCCCCATCACCGAAACCAGCGAGGAGGCCTTCGATCAGATTGTCAATATTCACTTCAAAGGGGTCTATTTCCTCACCCAAAAGGCCCTCCCATTCCTAAACGACGGCGGCGGCATCGTCAACATCAGTTCGGGCTTAGCGCGCGTCTCCCTGCCGGGTTCCTCGGCATACGGCGCTGCGAAGGGGGCTACCGAAGTGTTTACGCGTTACCTCGCCAAGGAGCTGGGGGAACGCAAGATCCGCGCTAACGTAGTTGCTCCCGGCGCCGTAGCTACCGACTTCGGCGGCGGGCGGGTCCGCGACAACGACCAGGTCAACCAAATGGTGAGCAACATGACCGCCCTGGGCCGGGCAGGTGAACCCGAAGACATCGGCGGCGTCGTAGCCTTCCTGTGTACCGATGCCGCCCGCTGGATCAATGGGCAACGCATCGAGGTATCCGGGGGAATGATGCTCTAATTCCTATCGATTTAATTTAGGTACAGGCGCCGCTTCTCAGGAGGTGGGGCCTTTTTTTTGTTTGGCCTCCGTATGAACTTTCTCAACACGGACCGGCTGCGCGAGTACCATCAGCCCAACCAGTTCCAAACAACCGCCCCCAATCCCGAAAGCTTGCGCCAGCCAAATCAAAAATCTCAAATCAAGAATCGAGAATCGATTTCCTTCCCAACACAGACCGCTGCCCCGGCACGGATTCGCTTCATTAAGGCACGAATGAACACGGATTTGGCTGCGCCGCTACGTCGTGGTTGCCCGCAGCAAAAGGAGATTAAGCAGATTTGGAAAGGCCAGAGGCCCGTCAGGTGCGCTCGCCTCTACAGCGCACATGCCTTCCGTCCCACGCCACCACCATTTGCCCAACAAAGCCCAAACAACCGCCCCCAATCCCGGACGCCTGCGCCAGCCAAATCAAAAATCTCAAATCAAGAATTGAGAATCGATTTCCTTCCCAACACGGACCGCTGC
>JBASAV010000842.1:0-6489 GCA_049650785.1 Lewinella sp.
GCCTTCCGCCTGGAAAACTCCGGCGACCGCCACCTCAAGGTCCGCAGTCTCGAACTGGAGCGCCAGTGGGTGGAAGCTAATGGCACGTTAAACGATCAACTCCGGGCGGCCCGTCGGGCGGCTTCGCGGGCGGATCTCCTCGCCGCTATCGATCACTTTTCTACGGTGCGCACTGTTTTCCTGTCCGAAGCGGAGGATTTGGCGCAGCTGTCACGAGCGGCCTCCCTGGAAGCGGGTGTGGATCCGGAACTGCTGCTCGATATGGAGGAGCGACGGTTGCGGAATCAATTTCAGCTCGCCGGCGCCGAGGCGGACGTAGTGGCCCGCTACCTCGAGTGGCGTCAGGACCGCGAGGAACTGTGCCTGGGCGAGGATGGGCGGTGGTTGGATACGGCGGGGATTCGCTAGGTGCTACATTTCCCGCAGGCGTTGGAGGATGCGTTGCTGAAAGTCGACCTGTTGCTCGCGTACTGAGCCCTCTCCGTATAGGTCATTCCATTCTTTCGGGTCGGCCTCGAGGTCGTAGAATTCTCCCCCGATGATCCGGTCCGTCGAGTAGTCCGCCGGTTCAGCCTGGCGGTTAAACACTAAGATCAGCTTCGCCGTTGGGGTGCGCCACATGAAGGCCGCCTCTCCTTCCCGTTCGTGCAGCGCCGCAAAGCCGCCCTCGCGGACGGGGCGCGCCAGCAGGTCGACCCCGGGTAGGGTGGACTCCGGCTCAATACCCGCTACGTTGAGCACGGTTGGCAGAATGTCTACCAGGTCGACCGGCCGGTGGTCGACCGTACCGGGCTCGGCACCGATGGACCGACCGCTGCCGCTGATGATCAAGGGTACCCGCACGCTGGTTTCGTAGAGGGAGTATTTGTTGAACCGGTAGTAGCGGTCGCCCAGCGATTCCCCGTGGTCGGAGGTGTACATGATGATCGCATTGTCGAGGATGCCCTTATCGCGTAGGGCCGCTAGTGTCCGACCCATCATATCATCGATCCAGGTCACGTTGGCGTAGTACCGCATGGTCATCAGCTTCCACTCTTCGGGGCTGGCCTCTTTCCAGTAGCTTTCGTACATATCGCGTCGGTTGACGTCGGCGGCGTGTACCGTGCGGTCTTCCATCCACATGGGCTGTTCGGCATAAGTGATTTCGGCGGTGTCGTAGCGCGCCTCGTAGCCTGCCGGTACGTTATGCCCTGCGTGGGGCTTCATATAGGAGAGGTACAGGAAGAGTGGCCGGTCGTCGTCCCTTTTCTCGATGTACTCGATTGCCCTGGCATTGATCCACCCGTCGCGATGTTCCTCCTCCGGTAACGCACTGGTGAAGCCCAGGTAGCCCAGATTGTTTTCTTCCCCGGCACCCATGGGTTCGATCTCCGCGTCGTAGCGGGCCTTGGCTTCCGGGTCGACGTCGGCCATGGTAATGGCGCCGCGTTCCGGAATTTCGGAGGTATAGCGCGTCTCAAAACCCCGCGTATCGGTGCGGTGCCTTCCCCAGTGAGTCTTACCGAAGCCGGCGGTTTCGTAGCCGGCATCCCGGAAGTACTGGGCCATGGTCTTGCCGGGCAGGCTATCGTCGGGTACGCCGCCGCCGTTGCGAAACACGCCGGTTTGGTTGGGGTACATCCCGAACATGATGGAGTTGCGGCTCGGTACGCACATCGGGGCCTGGCAGACGGCCTGGTCGTACAGTACCCCGTGGTCCATCAGGCTATCGAGTGTGGGCGTAAGCACCTCCGGATTCAGATTGCCGATGGCATCCCAGCGGTGCTGGTCGTCCATGATGAAAATAATGTTAGGCCGCTCAGCAACTTCGCTGCTGTCCGTTTCGCCGCTTTTGGGCGCCGGAGCGCAGGAAATAAACAGTACCATAGCGAGCAAGGCCAGGCGACAAACGAGGAGCATTTTCATGAGATCTGTTTACAGGCTGGAAGCAAATAATTCGAATGTACTAGCGACTCTTCGTGTCCTGGCGGGTCAGGATATCCAGGGGGTCATCCGCCAGATCGCCGGTCTCTTTACGCCATTCTGCGAGTTTTTCGGCCAGGTGGGCTTCCACTTCGGCTAGCTCGGGAGTGCCGGCCAGGTTACGGGTGCAGGCCGGGTCTTCGCTGATGTCGTAAAGTTCTACCGGGGGGCGACCGCTTTCCAGTTGCCGTAAGAGGCGATAGGGCAGGGGGTGTGTTTCCGCGGCTTCCACCGTAGCGGTGTAGGCATGGTTGCCCCAGGGCTCGATCTCGGTCATGTCAGCCGGGAGTCGGTGGTCCTTGTCCGGCATTAGGTTGCGCATATAGTAGTAGCGTCCGTCAAATACGATGCGGGTAGGGTAGTGCTCGTCGCGGCTCGGCCCGTGAGAATTATGCTCGCCAAAAACGTAATTAAATGCTTCCGTTGAGGGGATGCTAACAATGCCCTGCAGCGGTTCATCCAGCACCTTACCCTGGGCTGTCTCCGGGATGGGTAAATGGAGAAAGTCGAGAATAGTAGGCATCAGATCTATCAAGGAAACTAAGTGCCCTCTCTTTTGATCTTTCACCACGCCGGGGCCACTGATTACCAGCGGTACGTGCAACCCGGCGTAGTAAGCCGTCGCCTTGGCCCGCTGGTAGGCCTGTCCCTGGTCGCCGGTGTAGATGATCAGGGTGTTCTTCAGTTCGCCGCTCTCGCGCAGGGCGTCGATGATAGCCCCCGCACACGCATCGGCCAGTTGGACGCAGGCGAAGTACTCCTGCAGGTCGTTCACCAGCATAGGGGTGTCGGGCAGGTCGGCTGGGACTTCCAGGTCGGCGGTGTCGGGCATGTAGCCCGGGTGGCCCTGCAGGTGATTGCGAAAGGGACGGTGGGGCGGGCTTACGTTGGCCTGAATGAAAAAGGGCCGGTCACCCGCCTCCTCGATCCAATTGCTGATGACGTCATGGTATTCCTGCGGGTCGTTCTTGACGGGGTCGCGCACCGTGTAGGGAAACTTCCACGGTGGCGACATGTGGAACTTCTGCGTGATGCCGGTGAAGTAGCCGGCTTCCTCGAGTATCTCCGGTAGGGTCGTGATGTACTCGTGGATGCCCACCTTATCGATGCGGCTGCCCTCCCGGGTGAAGTCGCTGTCCGGGGCCGTCAGTTTCGGCGTGATGGTGTTCCGCCAGTGCCCGTTCGCGTGGGGGAACATCCCGGTATTGATCGCACTGCGGCTGGGGGAGCACGAGGGGACCGCGGCAAAGGCATTTGTGAAGAGCACCCCTTCCCGTGCCAGCGCATCCACGTTCGGGGTGGAAATGCCGGGGGTGCCGAGGGCGGATAGGTGAGCGCCCTGGTCGTCGGCCAGGATCAGAATGACGTTCTTCGGCTGCTGAGCTGCTAGGTTACCGGAGAGCAGTAGGGCGAGGATTAAATAAGTACCGAGTTGCCACGAAGTTGTCGCGGAGCGTGTATTCCTGCTTATGCTACTCGGTGGCACCTCTGTGCGGTAACCCGGTGGAACCTCTGTGTTGAATTTCAAATGCATAATCGACTATTTAAGGTGGAAGACTTCCCGCAAATCAGTGCTGACCGGACTGTCATCGGCGTTCGTCTCCATAAGTTCTCTCATGTAGGCCCACCATTCACGGCAGACTTTGGTTTGGGCGATAGCGTCCCACTGCTCCTCTGACTTCACTTCCGCGTAGCCGAAGAGCGTATTCGTTTCGTCATCCAGGAAGATGGAGTAGTTGCTTACTCCGTGCGCCCCGAGGGTCTCGGCCAGTTCCGGCCAAATGGGGTTGTGGCGGTCAACGTATTCGTCGGTGCGGTCAGCGTACACCTTCATTTTAAAGGCTTTACGGATCATGGATTAAAGTTATTAGGTAATCGGAAAACGTAATTGAATCGGGCATTCGGGGCACTATCGCCGTGGGTGTAGAAGCGAATAGGGTCACCAGCTACGTCTACGTTGTCGCACCACTTGAAGCGGAAGCTCCCGTCGGGGAAGTTGATCTCATCTCGCGGGATACGCACTTCCAGCTGTCCGTCCGGACTTAAGGCCGCGGGTAGGGTAGCGACCGTCGTCCAGTTCCAGCTTCCCGCGCTTTGCTGGAGTTGCATTTCTCCCGCGCTTCCGTCGCAATAGAGCCGGTATTCGTACCCCAGGTTACTTGTGTCGGCCGGGTCGGTATCGAGGTAGAGGGTCAGCCCTTCGGGTACAAACTCCGCAGAGGAGCTGCGCAGGTAAAACGCGAGCCCCGCGTCGGTGCTGGCTACCCGTGCCTCCAGTAAATCGAGCCGACCACTGCGGTTGACGTAGGGACCGGCACTTCCCCATCCGGGGTGGTCACGATCGCGGACGTCACCGGGGTGATCTTCATAGATAGCTTGAACATTGTCCCAGTCGGTGAATGTGCCGTCGATGGTTATGGCGTGCCGGGCGGTATCCACCGGAACCGGAGCAACGCCCTTGTACCGCCGAATACCGTCTACCATCTGGTAGTAGTAATTATCACCGAACCCACCCCGCATGGGCTCGATGTCCCGACTGTATTCCGCATTGTACTGATCGACGAAGTAGGTTTCGCCGTCCGCCACCGGTTCCCCCATGATCATTTTGGCCTTGCCGTCGGTGAAGCGCATGGCCACCCACTCGTTCCAACCCGTGATAAAAACAAATTCCGGATCGACTTCGAGCGCCCGGCGCCACTGCTCCTCGAAGAACCAGCCGGCACCGGAGTCGGTGCTGTTTGCCGAAGGCTGGTGCCCGTCGTGAAAGCTGCGGCCGATATTGGAAATCGGATGCTGGGCCGAAGCCACCGTGATCTGTTCGGGCACGTCGGGGCTTTCGTGCCAGCCATACTGCTGGGGATAGTGATCGATCCAGGGCCACTTGTCCTGGCCGTCACCGAACCACTCCTGTCCCTCCGTCCAGGCCCAGGACCGCCGGAAGGTGAAGAAGTCGAGTACCTCATTGGAGAGACCTTCCGGGTTGCCCATCAGTAGCGGTTTGCCCTTCCACTCGAACCAGAGATCACGGTAGTACCCCTTGGCGTAGAAGTCTGTGTACAGCCGCTCCGTAGTTTCCAAGTGTTTTGAGTTGGTCAGAAAGGCCACCTGCGGCACGTCCCATCCCAGTTGCTGCAAGCGGGAAAAAACCGTGCAGACGCGGATAGCCTGCGGCAAATACAACAGGGCATTCGTGACGTCAAAAACGATCACGTCCACGCCGGCGTCGGACAGCAATTGGGCGTGCCGGGCGATCACCCAGTCGTCGTCCGAGAGATAGTAGCCGAAGATGGACTCTCCCCAGTGGTGGAAGGCCAGGTCCGGACCGTATTCCGGGTTCTCCTCGTTCTCCTGCAGTATCCGGCTGATGTCGTAGGGGCTGGCGTAGTCTACGGAATCCGACAGTTCCATTACCCCCTCGTCGGCCAGCGGGGTGGTGTGCGCATCGTATCCGTGTGCCCCCAACCAGAGGAAGTAGAAAATCCCCACGGTACGATCGGGACGCAGGTCGCCCGCCTCTTCATCAGTAGGCAGGCTACGCCCCCGAGCATCCGTAGCCGCCCAGGACGAAGGGTTTTGCCCAATCAGCAAGAGCGGGAGCACGAGCGCAGCGAACAGCCCCGACAATCGCAAATCGCAAATCAAAAATCGAAAATCGAAAATCATTTCACGGTAAGTCCTTCCGGCGCATCAATCTCACTAACCACCTGACCATCCTCGCCGATCTCGTGACTCACGCGCAGCAAACCGTGCTTGGTGGGAAAGGTGCCTTTGGCGTACTGCAGGTCACCCAGGTGGGGCTCGATGGTCACCGCGTCACCGCCGTCGTGCAGGGTGATGCCGAGCACGTGCTGACTCATCCAGGCCGTCGGACCACTGGCCCAGCCGTGGGCGAAACTATGGCGGTAACCGACGTAACAAAACTCGCCGAAGTCACCGTGAATATCGTCGTAGCCGGCCGATACCAATTCGGTGATCGGCGTGGCGTTGCGACTGTCGTTAATGTCGAAGTCCTCCCAGAAGCTGGTGGCGCCCAGGTCGAGCATGCCACCCCAGTAGTCGCGGATCACATCCAGGGCCGTACCGTACTCATCAGCTTTGGCCATGGCCTCCAGGATGTAGTACCCGTAGAAGGTGGACATATTTTGTACCCCGTTTTTGGCCAGAATGGTGTCGGTGGTGACCTCGGCGTCGGCCAGGTCGGCCAGCACCATCATGGCGGCCGCCTGCTTGGTTTCGTTGCCCTGCGGGGTGTGTTCCCGTAAGCGCTCGGCGACGTCCGTGTAGTGTTCGACCAGTTCGGGGCGTTCCAGGTCTTCCATCAGCTCGGCGGCGGCATCGAAGGTCAGCACCATCATGGCCTGCAGTCCGGCGTGGACGGCCGTAGGCATGGTGCTGGTGGGCCAGTCGAGAAAGCGTCCGCCGTCCAGTGTTTCCTTACCGTTTTCGTCGATGTGCTCTTCCAACTGGGCGAGCAAATTGACCATGTAATCCTCCTGCTCCTGCAGGTAGGCCAGGTCACCGTAGTGG
>JBASAV010000843.1:0-3441 GCA_049650785.1 Lewinella sp.
TTCGGCTTCAACGTGAACGTCGTTTTCTGATCCATCCCCTCCCCTCAACTTCCTTATTTCCTGCGCCCCGCCGCCCTATTTTTTGCGACGGAGCGCAGGAGAAAACCAACCACAAAAACGTAACATCTAATGGCACGCCATTTAACCTTCCTCTTCCTGGCCCTGCTGCTCTGCTCCTGCGGTGACCTCGAGGAATTCAACGATAACCCCAACGCCCCCAGCATCGACCAGGCCAGCCCCGACCTGATCCTGCCCAAGATCCTCTACGAGGTGGGCAACGAACTCACCTCCGGTCTGGCCTGGGGCACCGGCAATACCCTGGCGCAGCTGGTGGCCAGCAACAACTTCACCGGCACGGACCGCTACCAGCTCGGCACCTACGGCGGCACCTGGAATATGCTGTACCGCAACGCCCGCGATGCCCAAAACGTGATCACCCTGGGCGAACGCCTGAACAACCCCAACTACCAGGCGGCGGGCCTGCTGCTCCGGGCTTTCTGCATGCAATACCTGACGGAGATGTACGGCGACGTACCCTTCGCGGAAGCCCTCGGCGGCAAAACGGAAGGCAACTTCCAGCCGGCCTATACCCCGCAGCGGGACATCTACGTACAGTTGCTGGCCGACTACGAGCGGGCCGCCGAACTCTTCGACCCCACCGTGGGCCTGAACGGCGATATCCTGCACGACGGCGACATCAGCCGCTGGATCGAATTCGCTAATGCCCTACGCCTGCGCACCGTGATGCGCCTGGAGGATAAGTGGGACGAAGCCGGCCTGAGTGCCGCCGACCTGCAGAGCCTGGTGAGCAACGCTAACCATATGGACGAGCTCGAAGACTCCGCCCTTCTGCCCTACCTGCCCGTCGGCGCCAACCGCTGGCCGCAGCATACCGGCCGCGTGGGGGGCTTCGACGAGAAGCGCATGAGCCAACGGATCGAGGGCGTCCTGGAAGAACTGAACGACCCGCGGCTCGGTGTCCTCTTCCGGCCGGTGGACAACCCCGATAGCGACGACTTCGTCGGGGTACCCAACGGACTGAGCGAGGATGCGGCCTCTACCTTCAACGGCGGAGCCCTCAACCAGAGCCGCCTCGGTACCCGCTTCCGCGAGGAGCCGGACGCGGTGGATATGGTCTTCATCCACTACCCCGAAGTGCTGTTCCTGCTGGCCGAGGCGGCCGAGAAGGGCTACATCGAGGGGGATGCGGAGGCATTTTACCTGGAGGGTATTCGGGCTACGATGACCTACTACGGCATTGACGTGACGGAAGATTACCTCACCCAGGAGGACGTTGCCTACACCGACGACCGGGACGAAAACCTACGCCTGATCGCGCAGCAGAAGTGGTTGAGCCTCTTCATGGTGGGCCTGGAAGCCTGGTTCGACTACCGCCGGACCGGCCTGCCGGAGCTTACCCCCGGTCCCGATGCGACCCTGGACCGCATCCCGCTGCGTATCCAGTACCCCGACGAGGAGCAGGTGCTTAATGCCACTAATTACGGGACCGCCGTGGAGCGGCAGGGGGAGGATATGATCGGCACGGAGATGTGGCTGCTGGTTAACTGACTTATTTATTTGATTTGAGTGGATAGGGGTTCTCGTCGACAGACGGGAACCCTAAATTATTACTGTCTACAGGCCCCCTTCTGCCATGGCCAGCTGGGAATTGGACAGACGGAGCCGAATGGATCAGGAAGCGGGCCGGGAGGGTAACGCTTAGTAGCTTTATCAATAGAAGTGGTGTAGTGCCTTTGGATTGACCATAGCGTGGCTTCGCGGACTGACCTCCTACACCAGGAACTACCTTACCGTTTTGAAGGCCCATCCATGCGGTACTACTTCCAGTTACAACTGCTGCGGACCAGACGCCGCCTGGCCGATTTCGGCTTACCACTGCCCCTAACCATCACCCTAGGACTCGCCACGTGGGTTGCCGGGACGGTGTACCTCTACGATCGCTTCGCCGCGGCTCCCTGGATACTCATCGGACTCACGATGGGTGCGCTCTGGCCCCTATCCGCGGGGAAACGCTATGACGGCATACGGCAGCATTTCTCCCTACGGGATGCCCGACTGATCCGACTTACGGAGCATCTCTTCGCCGGAGCCCCTACCCTCCTGCTCCTGCTATACTTCAAGAGTTGGCTGGCCGCAATAGCGTGGTTACCCGTACTCTTCGTATTGGCACGCATACGGCGGGGTGGGATCGGACCCTTCGTACTCCCCACCCCCTTCCGCCGCCGGCCCTACGAATGCACGGCGGGCTTTCGCCGCTACGGCTGGCTACTTGCGTTGGTGTACTTCGTGGCCTGGCAGGGTGTCGCAGCCGGCAACGTCAACCTGGTCCGCTTTACCGGAGTAGCCTGTGGGTTACTGGTGATGTCGTTTTACGCGACGACGCCCCCGCCGGAATTGGTGCACCAGTACCGGGCCAGCGCGCCGCGGTACCTGGCGGATAAACTGCGGACGGCGACTCTGGCCTACGGACTCTTTGCCCTACCGGTCTGGATCGCGCTGTTGTTCAGGTGGCCGGGTGGCTGGGCGTTGCACTTGCTGACGGCCCTGCTGGGAGGACTGTACGTGGTAGCGATGATCGTGGTACGGTACGCCAGCTATCCCCACGAACCCGCGTTCCCGCGCTCCGTGGCCCACGTGGCGGGTATGCTGGTGCCGCCACTGCTGCTGGTGTTACTCGTCGGTTGGTACCGGGAAGCCTGTCGGCGGCTAAGCTTACTTTTGACCTGATGGTAGTTCGAAAGCTCACCCGCTCGTTCGGTACGTTGCCGGTATTACAGGGTGTTGACCTGACTTTTAGTGAAGGACAGGTAGCCGGCATCGTGGGCCACAACGGGGCCGGAAAGACCACCCTCTTCCGTTGCCTGGCGGGCCTGCTGGGATACGAAGGCAATATTAACCCCGCTCCCGCCGCCATCCGTACCCGCATCGGATTCTTGCCTACCAACCCCAACTTCCCCAGCTACATCACCGGCTGGGAATACCTGAAGCTGGTGTGCTCCGCCCGCGGACTACCCACCGAGGATTTTTCCGAGCAGAACCTGTTCGATCTGCCGCTCGACCGCTACGCGGAAGACTATTCCACCGGGATGAAGAAGAAACTGGCCCTCTTCGGCTTGCTGCTGCAGCAGAATCACTATTACCTGCTGGACGAGCCCTTTAACGGCGTCGATATTCAGAGCAATCTGCTCATTCACGCCATACTGAGGCGCCTGCGCGATCGCGGCAAAACAGTGATCCTTTCCTCCCACGTATTTTCGGGACTCCGGGAAAATTGCGACGTGATCCACGTGCTGCGGGAGGGGACGATCGCGCAGACGGTGTTGCCGGAGGAATTCGATTCCCTGGAAACGGAGCTACGGGACTACGTCGTCGGCGATCGGCTGGATCGCTTGCGGATGGATTAATGGGTTCACCGCCGAG
>JBASAV010000844.1:0-9626 GCA_049650785.1 Lewinella sp.
CTGGCGATACACGCCTCCATTTCCGCGCCGGCTTCGGGGCCCTGCTCCTGGATGGTCCGCTCGATGCGGGCACTGGCTTCGACGCCGTACAGGTAGCTGGCGCTAAGCTGCCAGATGAGCAGAAAGACGGCCATGGAGGCCAGCGAAATACCGAGCGTACGCGCCACGCCGGGGAGCTTACGCTGCATTTTGCTGCGGGCGGGAAGGTAACGCCCGAGCCCGGCCAGGGGGGCTTTCGGGGCGGGGGCGACGGGGGTGTCGAAGGTGTGCTGTCCCATAACGATTATACTTAGCTAGGTGGTGATGCCGCCGGGGCGGTCGTAGGTGATTTACTGGTCTTTGTTGCCGATGTCGAAGCTGCTCAGGTAGCCGATCGGGTCTTTTCCGTCGTACGTGTTGCCGTCGATGAAGGCATCCGTGGCGGGCTTGTAGCCGTCCGTGTCCGGGATGTCGGATTCGGGGATGTGTCCGTCGGCGACGAGTGCTTCCGCTGCTTCCCGCCAGATGTCAGGCCGGTAGATCTCCTCGATGGTCTCGGCGTACCAATCCGCTGGCTTGGCCTCCGGAATTTGGCCCCACCGGCGCATCTGGGTCAGAAACCAGATACCGTCGGAGTAGAAGGGATAGGTAGCATCGTGCCGGTAGAAGACGTTGAAGTCGGGCATGCTCCGCTTGTCGCCCTTCTCAAATTCGAAGGTGCCGGTCATGGAATTGGCCAGTACGACCGAATCGGCGCCTACGTAGTCCGGGCGGGACAGGATACTGACCGCCTCGGTCCGGTTGGCGGGGTCATCCAGCCACTTGCCGGCGCGGATCAGGGCCTTGGTGATGGCCTTGGTCGTGTTGGGGTACTTGGTGGCGAAGTCAGCCCGCAGGGCAAACACCTTTTCGGGGTTATTCTGCCAGATGTCGTAGTTGGTAACTACCGGTACGCCGATGCCTTTGAAGACGGCCTGCTGGTTCCAGGGCTCCCCTACGCAGTAGCCATAGATCGTGCCGGCCTCGAGGGTAGCGGGCATCTGCGGGGGTGGGGTCACGGATAGGAGCACGTCGGCATCGACCTGCCCCTGAATATTGTCGGCGGTGTAGAAACCGGGATTCATGCCGGCCGCGGCGAGCCAGTAGCGGAGCTCGTAGTTGTGGGTGGATACCGGGAAGACCATACCCATCTTGAAGGGCTTGCCGGCGTTGCGGTATTCCTCCACCACCGGTACCAGGGCATCGGCGGAGATGGGGTGGGCGGGTTTGCCGCTATCGTCCATCGCCAGGTGGGGTTTCATCATGTCCCATACTTCGTTGGAGACGGTGATCCCGTTTCCATTCAGGTCCATGGAGAAGGGGGTGATCAGCGGTGCCTGCCGGCCGAAACCGGCCCCGGCGGCGATGGGCTGGCCGGCGAGCATATGGGCGCCGTCGAGCTGGCCGTCGATCACGCGGTCCAGGATGTTCTTCCAGTTGGACTGTGCTTCGACGCTCACGAAGAGACCTTCGTCTTTGAAGTATCCCATTTCCTTGGCAATGGCCAGGGGCGCCATGTCGGTCAGCTTGATGAAGCCGAAGGTGAGCTGGGGTTTTTCGATAGCGGCCATCGTCTGGCGCTGCGTATCGCCGTCTCCGCTATTGGCTTGGGCATTGCTTTCGCCGCAGGAGTGCAGCAGACAGGAGCAGGCGATCAGGAGTAGTAGCAGGTTTTTCATGGTAGGGAGGGTTATTTCTTTTTCTTGTTTTCCGTTTTCAGGAGGGTTGGTTTGAAGGTGACCATCGTCCAGGCCCAGTTATTGGACTTGCGGTTGCCGGGTCGGAGGGTGGTGAGCGTTTCGGTGCCCAGCAGGTGGGAGTAGCCGATGTGCAGGGTGACGGATTCGGCCAGATTGCGCACGTACACCAGATCCAGCTCGGTGCCCATGGAGGCATTGAGCGTAGCGCCCGAGTCATCCAGCTGCTCCGATCCGGTCAGGAAATGATGACCGTGGGCCAGCAGGGCGGCCTTGCCGACCTTCCACTTGGTCTTCAGGTAGAAGTCCGTCACCCCCACGTTGCCGTTGGCGGGGCCGACGAAGAAGTAATCCATAAAGCCGTTGAAAGCGTGGTTGGTGCCGTAGCTGGGCAGGAACCAGGTCACATCGTCCGTTTCGTCCGTATCGTCTTTCCCCGAGATATACTCGAAGCCGACGGTGAGGGGAGTGGCCTTCGTGGTGAAGGTGGCGTTGAGTCCACCGAGCAGGCCGCCAATGGATCGATCTCCTAGCTTGCCGGTCTGACCGTACAGGTCACCGCCTACGGTCACCTTCCCGAGCTGGTAGGTGAAGTACGTCCCGATGGTTTGTCGGTTGGAGACCGTGGAGTCCGCGTTCTGCAGGGTTTCATTCATGGCCAACAGACTGATCTGACCCTTCTCTTCCGCAAACTGCCGGTTGAACCAGGCATACTGCAGGCTTTTATAATTACCGCTCACGCTGTAGAAGTTGGCGGCGGGGCGCTGGAGTAAAGCCGGTTCGGGAACGTCATCGTCGGAATTAAAAGCGAGTCCCAGATGCAGGCGATTCGGTTGCTCTTTCCCTTCGAACTGCAACAGCAACGCGTCGTGGCGGCGCCCCTGCTGCGCCCATTCCAGGCCGCCAAGAATGCGCTGGTTATCGTAGCTGATGATCTGCCGGCCGGCCTTGGCGGAGAAAACGGGGGTGAAGCGGTACTGGCCCCAGGCCTCGCTAAGGAAGGTGTTTCCATCCTCGTTCTTCCAGATCTGCGGCACCTCTCCCCACAGGCGTACGTCCTGGAGGGCCAGGCGGAAGGTGTATTTCTCTTCGGCGTAGTCGAGGTAGAGGCGGCTGCGCTGCTCCACGAAGAAGGCCGGATCGAAGCCCGAGGAACTAGGGGTTTTGAAGCCGTTGCGGAATTCAGCACGGGGACGAACCTCGGCGCTCAGCTGAAACTGGGCGGTGAGATGGGTGCCCAGCACGGCAAAGAATATTAAGAAGGCGAACTTTTTCATAGCTTGTTAGACTAAGCGGGTGTATGAAGCAGCGGGTATCCGATTGCCCGCTTGAACAAAGCTAAGTAGTAAAATCGAAACTACGTAGTTTTATACGTATTTTTCTAAGTATTCTTTTTCTGCCGGTCTGCAATTACGTATGTTTGTGTCGTCACTCTCCTTCTAATTACGTAGTTTTTCAGTCCGTACTTATGGCCACCAACCAAGTGAAAACCACCTGTTCTTACTGCGGCGTCGGCTGTGGTATCCTTGCCAAGACCGACACTCAGGGCCGGCTAACGGTGGCCGGCGACCCCGATCATCCGGCCAACTACGGTCAACTGTGTTCGAAGGGTCGAAATCTGAACTACGTAGTACAGGATCGCTCGGACCGGCTGCTTTACCCGCAAATGCGTCTGCACCGCCACCATCCCTTGCAGCGGGTCAGTTGGGATCAGGCGATCGACCGGGCCGCCTCCGTCTTTCGCAGCCTGATGGACCAGTACGGCCCAGACAGTGTAGCCTTTTATATATCCGGGCAGTGCCTGACGGAAGAATACTACCTCGTAAACAAGCTCACGAAGGGTTACCTCGGCACCAACAACATTGACACCAATTCCCGGCTCTGTATGAGCTCGACGGTCGTCGCCTACACGAAAGCACTCGGGGAGGACGCCGTGCCGGGCAGCTACGCAGACATCGATGAAACCGACTGCCTCTTCGTGGCGGGCGCCAATCCGGCCTGGTGCCACCCCATTATCTGGCGACGGGTAGAGGCACGCAAGGCGGCTCACCCGGAAATGAAGGTCATCGTGGTCGATCCCCGGCGGACCGATACCTGCGCGCTGGCGGACCTCCACCTGCAGATCAATCCGGGGACCGATGTGCTCCTCTACCACGCCATCGCGCGCCGGTTGTACGATACGGACCGGCTTGATCTGGACTTCATTCGCCGGCATACGGAGGCGGACGAGAATTACCTGCGCATTTTAAAATCATTGAACCTGCGCTCCGCCGCAAAAACCTGTGGCGTCCCGCTGAACGACATTAAAAAGGCGGCCGCTTATATAGGTGATGCCCGCGCATTCATGTCTATGTGGGCGATGGGATTGAACCAGAGCCGGGTAGGGGTGGAAAAGAATGGTGCCTTGATCAATCTGCATTTACTCACCGGCCAGATCGGCAAGCCGGGCGCCGGACCCTTCAGCCTGACCGGTCAGCCGAACGCCATGGGCGGCCGCGAGGTGGGTGGTATGGCGAGTCTGCTGGCGGCCCACCGGGTGCTGAGTAACCCGGCAGACCGGGAAGAGGTGGCCCGTTTTTGGGGCGTGGACCGGATTCCGGCCGAGCCGGGACTGACGGCCACGCAGATGTTTGATGCCCTGGAAAGCGGAAAGCTGAAGGCCATCTGGATCATCTGTACTAATCCCTCCGTAAGCCTGCCGGACGCCAACCGGGCGGACGCGGCATTACGGAAAGCCAAATTCGTGGTGGTCCAGGATATCAGTAACCGGAGCGATACGGCCGAATACGCCGACCTGCTGTTGCCCGCCGCCGGATGGCTCGAGAAGACGGGCACCATGACGAACTCCGACCGCCGGGTCAGTTACCTGCAACCGCTCGTCCCACCCCCGGGGGAAGCCCGGCCGGATGCGGATATCATCTGCGATTTCGCCCGGAAGATGGGCTACGACGGTTTCGGTTACCGGGACGTGAGTGAAGTGTACGACGAATACGCGCGCATGACCGCCGGCACGCACATCGACGTAAGTGGTCTGAGTCACGACCGCCTGCGCCGGGAGGGTACCTTCCAGTGGCCCGTACCCACACCGGTCCATCCCGGTACGCCCCGGCTATTCACCGACCACCGCTTCTACACGCCCACGGGGCGCGCGCGATTCCTCTCTACCGTATCGCACACTGAAAAGCGACCGGAGCCTCCGGCCGACCGTCCCTACATCCTCACCACGGGGCGGATCCGCGACCAGTGGCACACCATGACCCGGACGGGGAAGGTGGCCCGGCTGCGCAAACACATTGACCTGCCCTATTTGGACATCCATCCACTCGACGCCGCCGTGGAGAAATTGGAAAACGACCGCTTGGCGGTCATTCATTCCGGCAACGGAGAGGTACGCGTTCGGGTGCGGCATCAGCCGGACCTGAAGCGGGGCGTGCTCTTTCTGCCGATGCACTGGGGAAAGATCCTGGGCACCTCACTCACCCGTGCTAACAACCTGACCGACGCAACGCTCGATCCCTACAGCAAGCAGCCCAATTTCAAGTTCACCTTCGTGGGGATCAAGGCGTACGTTAAGCCGCGCGAGGACATTCTTGTCGTGGGGGCGGGCGCGGCGGCGTACCGTTTCGTAAACAGCTACCGGGAGCACAACCAGCGTGACCGGATCATGGTGTTTTCGCGCGAAAAAAACGCCTTTTACAACCGCGTTTTACTGCCGGAATACGTCACGGAACACCTGAGCTGGGAACAGCTAGAGAAAATTCGCGAGCAGGAGCGGCAAAGGCTGGATTTCGACCTGCACCTCAACACCTCCATAGAACGGATCGACCGCGAGCACCGGGTAGTCTACACCGCCGCCGGGGATGCCTACACCTATGACCGACTGGTTATTGCCACGGGCAGCCGACCGTTCGTCCCACGGGATGTGCCCCTTCACCTGCCCGGTGTGTTTACCATGCGGCGGCGGGAAGATGCCGATCGGCTCAGCGCATACCTCCGCTTACCCGACCGGCCCCGCGACGCCCACCTGCTCATTGTAGGGGGCGGCCTGCTGGGCCTCGAATTAGCGGCTTCCATGCAGGAGATCGGCATCCGCATTACGCTGGTGCAGCGAAGCAATCGTCTTATGGAACGGCAACTGGACGCCGTAGCCAGCCAGTTACTGGCGGATGATGTGGGCGAGCGGGGTATACAGACCTATTTCCGCAATGAGGTGGACACGATCTTTCCCATTCGGGAGGGGGAGAACGCGGGGGCCTTACGCGTGACGTTCAAGAGCGGCATTTCCCTGGTCTGTAGTGCGGTGGTATACGCCATCGGCACACGCCCCAACCTGGAAGTTGCCCGCACGGCCGGACTGAAATGCTCCGGGGGCATCGAGGTGGACGACCGACTGACGACCAGTGATCCGCACATACATGCCATCGGGGAAGTGGCGGAGTGGCGGGGGAAACGCTTCGGTATCACCGCCGCGGCCGAGCAACAGGCGGATCTGCTGGCCGCTTACATGACCGGCGATCAGACAGCCGTCTATGAGGGATCGGTACCGATGAATATTCTCAAATTCCGTGATCTGGACCTCTGTAGCCTGGGTGAAACGAGCGTCCGGCAGGGCGTAGCCGGCTACGAGGAAGTGGTCTTCCGTGACCTGAGCCGGCGCTACTATAAAAAGTGCGTAATCTACCAGGATAGGTTAGTGGGGGCCGTATTGATCGGAGACAAGAACGAATTCGCCGAGTACCGCGGACTCATTGAAGATCGCGTCGAGTTGGGTGACCGGCGGGAAGAATTGCTCCGGTCCGGTAGCACGCGCGAGCCGCTACAGGGTAGGGTGGTGTGCAGTTGTAATAACGTGGGCGAGGGGAACCTGATCGGCGCGATACAGGGGGGATGCACCGGCTTCCCGGAGCTGGTGGCCCAAACCGGAGCCGGCCTGGGCTGCGGTAGCTGTAAGCCGGAGGTAAAATCTATTCTCGACCAACAACTCGCAATTGTATGAATGACCTGCACCGTGTCTCCGTGAAGGGTGGCGTCCTGTCACCCAGCGAGTTATTGACCATCATCGGGCTGGCCCGGGAAGTTGGACTGGACGGTCTCCATTTTGGCTCCCGGCAGGATATCCTATTTCCCATTCGCGAGGATCAGCTGGCTATACTGGATCGATACCCGCGCCTGACGATCGAATCATTGGCTACGCATCACCACGCCAACATCATGTCCAGTTACGTATCGGCGGATATATTTCCCGCTACCTCCTGGCTGACCAGTTCCACCTATTTGTACATCCTGGAGCAATTCAATTTCCCGACGCCATTGGAGGTCAACATCGTGGATCCCCAGCAGCGACTGGTACCGCTATTCACCGGCAACCTCCACTTCGTGGCTTCCGAAGATGAAGATTTCTGGTACCTATTCGTCAAGCTTCCAGGATGGACGGAAATGGGCACGTTCCCGGCTCTGATCCACACCTGGGACGTCGGGCGCGTAGCGGGGGCCATCTGCACCGACCCGGACGCGGAATCGATGGAGGAGGTCGTACTCATCGCCCACGAGAACGAAGACCTCAACCTGCGCGACCTGCGCCAGGACCTGACCATTGCCTTTCGGCCCTTTCCCTACTACGAGGGTATGAACCGGCTGGACCGGGAGCACTACTGGCTCGGCTTATACTGGCGGGATAACTGGTACTCGCTTGACTTCATGGCGGCTGCCTGCGAGCTCTGCCTGGAGCAGCGCATCGGTAAACTGAGCATCACGCCATGGAAGAGCTTTATCGTCAGCGGCATCCCCGAGAAGGGCCGTCTGCGGTGGGAAAAACTACTCGGCCGGTTCGGGATCAACGCCCGGCATAGCAGCCTGGAACTCAACTGGCACTTACCGGTAGCGGATGGAGAGGCGCTGGAACTCAAGCGTTACCTCGTGCGGGAATTTGATCGGCGGGACATCAGTACCTATGGGCTGACATTCGGCGTCAGTCGGGACGGGGATGTTCCGTTTACCAGCATTCTGATCGAAAGGGAAGAGCTGGGGGCGGGCTTCGTGGATGGTTTTGCCGTACGGCCCCTGTACACCCTGAAGTGCGCCCGAAACTTTGACCCCAACACCCGGGAATACGCCGAGTACGCCCGGCGGGTGGACCGCTCCGAACTGGCCGAGCTGATGGTGGAGATGAGCCAGGTATACTTTGACCAGCTGAACGAGAAGCAGGAAGAGACCATCGAAAGCAAGGCACCGGGCCCCGAAGCGCTTCCCCCCCGATCCGTTTGGCAATGTGTGCGGTGCCTGTCCGTCTACGACCCCGAGCTCGGGGAGCCCGCTTCCGACGTGACGCCGGGAACCTCCTTTTCGAGCTTGCCGGTGACCTACACTTGCTGGACCTGTGGGGGTTCGAAGCAGGAATTTTCCCCGCTACCCTTATTCGTTCCGGCCAAGGAATAAACAAAACCTACAGGGGATAGGGTTATCTTTACACCTACCCAGTTAGTTCTTTTCCTTGGCCACCCACATTATTCATCCCCGGCAGTTTCTTGATCCGGACCAGCTTGATGCTTTTCTGGAGCGTGGCTGGCGACCTACGGGGCAATCCATTTATACCTCCGATTACCTGCGAACGGACGACGACGAGCTCCATGGCTGTCTGCAGATCCGTCTTCCGCTAACCGATTTCGCCTTCAAGAAGCGGCACCGGAAATTGCTGCGCCGCAACGGGAAGCGTTTTACCTCCCAGTATGCCAAGGCGGGTTTTCCGGATCAGGAGCTCCTTGCCGTCAACCGGCGCTACATGGCCGACCACCCGGATAAAACCCGGGAGGACCTGGAGTATAACGTCATCAACGAGTCGGGACAACAGGTGCTCAACACCCACGTGTTGCGTATTTACGAAGGGGAGCAGCTGGTCGCCTTTAGCTACTTCGATATGGGGCAGCGGGTGATCTACGCCAAAGCGGGCATCTACGATCCCCGGTACGCATCGGCTAGTCTGGGTCTGTACACCATGCTATTGGAGGTGCAACACGCGCTGGACCTCGGGTTTACCCATTACTACCCGGGTTACTACTCGCCGACCTTTTCGGCCTTCGACTACAAGTTGCGTCTGGGACCGATGGAGTACCGGGATATATCCGCCGCGGAATGGCGCGCCCATTCCACCGACCCCGCTACCCAGCCTCCCGATCCATTGGGTATCAACCGGGAGATGCTGCGCGAAGCCCGCGAAACACTCCAGGCGGCGGGCATCCGGGCGGAATTCAGGGAGTACCCCTCCTTTACCGGGCGCTTCCGGCCCGTGCAGCAGGGAGAGAACGTGATGCTGGATGCTCCGCAGCTGCTGCTGATCGGGCGACCGCTGCCGCTGGAGTTCTACTTCGTCCTCACTTACGACAACGAGGTGCGGCGGTACCGTTTCGACGTGGTTCGGACCGCTAATTTGTACGATATGCGGGTGCAGATCCTTAGCCGCCAGGGTGTCCCGCGCTTCACCACACCCGTCGTCGTGCACAACCGGATCGTCGAGAGCGAGCACCTGCCGATGATCATTCGCAAGGTCCGCGAGCGGCTGGCGGGTACATCCCCAAGCTGATCGTTACATTTGCGGGCCATCCTTAAAGGTATTACCATGAGCAGCCAACTACTCGCCGGCAAACGCGGCGTCATCTTCGGAGCCCTCGACGATCAAAGCATAGCCTGGCAGGTTGCCGAGGTTTGTGCCGAGCAGGGCGCCAAGTTCACTCTGACCAACGCTCCCGTCGCCCTGCGCTTCGGTAGCCTCAACGAGCTGGGCGAGCGCCTCGGAGCGGAGATCATTCCCGCCGATGCCACCAGCATCGAGGATATGGAGAATCTGTTCACGAAATCCGAGGAGATCCTGGGCGGAAAGCTGGACTTCGTGCTGCACGCCATCGGCATGTCGCTCAA
>JBASAV010000845.1:0-1718 GCA_049650785.1 Lewinella sp.
CCCCTATAGCGTGGAGATCGAAATCGAAGCCTTCGAGGAAACCGAAACCAAGGACGGAGAGGAACTGGCCCGGATCAGTGCGGTCATCTACGTGAGCCGGAAAACGCAGAAGCCCATCCTCATCGGCAAGGGCGGCGCCTCGATCAAGAAACTGGGTACCAACGCCCGGAAGCGGATGGAAGAATTCCTGGGCCGGAAGGTATTTCTGGAGACCCACGTGAAGATCCGGGAGGACTGGCGGGATGATGAGAGCTGGCTTAAGCGGTTCGGGTACGATAGGTAGTCGCTGCCTACGGCAGCTGTGTAATCGGTAGTTGTCCGCTTCGCGGATTGGGTAGTACGGTAGTGGGTGACCCGGGGTATTTGTTCTGGCCAGTGTGGCCTACGGTACTACACAGCTGCCACCGCCAGCGACAATCGATTACCGTACTAATACCGACCGTACTACAACATCCGGTCACGAATACGTCCAGCCCATATTCGGTAACCCTTTCGGTTGAGGTGCACCTTATCCCACCAAAACAAATCATTACGTGGTTGGTCGCTGGCATTTAGGAAGGCATCGGTCATATCGATAAAGTGCAGGTGGGGATGCTGTTGAGCGTACTTGGCGATGGCCTCGTTGGCTTCCCGTAGTGAGGGCCAAACTTCCCGGCGGGCCGGGATGGGGGTCATCGAGATGTAGTATAAGGGCGTGCCGGGCAGCTCCCCGCGGATGAGCTCCGCCAGCTCGGTGAAGTCAGCAAACAGGGCCTCGGGCGTCTTGTCGTTTGCCTGGCCGGAGATGTCGTTCGTACCGGCAAACAGAACTATGGCGCTGGGTCGGTAGGGGAGGATGATACGGTCGGCAAAGTGGGTGACGTCATGGAGTTTTGCCCCTCCGAAGCCGCGTCGGATGACGGTCAGAGGAGCCATGTCCTCGGCGAGGTGCCGCCAGAAGCGAATGCTCGAACTACCAACGAACAGAATGGCGTCCCGGGGCGGTGGGGTACGTCCGTCCTCCGCTTCAAACCTGGCGATTTCGGGTTCCCAGACCTCCGGATCGTCGCTTTCCATCTTCCGAAACTCTTCCCGAACCCTGCGGTACATCCAGGCGGCTACGGCTAGCAAAGCGAGGAGTACGAAGATCACCAAGTAGGGAGGGGACATACGCTGTCGGTTGGTCGATGCAAAGGCGGGCCACACCTAGGGCAAAGGTGAAAGTAACAAGACCGAGGAGTCCTCCGGGGTAAATACCCAATCGTACCTTCCACGCGTTTGTGCACCGCCTGTCATACTCCCCCGCCGGCAACTACCGTACTACACGGCTGGCACCGCCAGCGACTACCGCCTACCGTACTACACAGAATGCGCAGCATTCGACTAAACCCGAACATACCCAGCCCGGCCCCACGTTGCAAAAGAAAACAACGCACACCATGGCAGATACCAAAATCTCCACCGACCACAGCACGATCAAATCCTGGACCGAAGACCGCAACGGCGAACCCGCGGTAGTGGAAGACACGAAAAATGGCGGTAATAGCGAATTGATCCGCTTGCACTTCGAGAGTAAAACGGAAAACACCGGATTAAAGAAAATCAGTTGGGAAGAGTGGTTCGAGCAATTCGATAAGAACAAGCTGGCCCTGCTGCACAGTACCGAGGCGGGTAACACCTTCAACAAACTCGTGAGCCGTGATTAAACCCTGATTCCCCGCGTCAGGGCCGTGTAGCCT
>JBASAV010000846.1:0-4091 GCA_049650785.1 Lewinella sp.
GCACTTCGGCGTACACGCTCCCTACCAGGCGCCGCTCGACCTGATCGCCAAGTACGAGGAAAAGACCGACCCCCGTGGCAAGCAGAAGACCCCATTAATGGGCGCAATGATGGAAAAGGTGGACGAAGGTCTGGGACGGGTACTCGATAAACTGGAAGAAACCGGCCTGGTGGAGAATACCATCTTCGTATTCTTCAGCGACAATGGCGGTAATATGTACGATGTCGTCCACGGGGAGTACCCCACCAACAACTACCCCCTCAGCTACGGTAAAGGAAACATTCACGAGGGGGGCATTCGGGTACCCGCAATAGTGGCTTGGCCAGGACGCATTTCCGGGGGTACGATAAGCGATGCGCTGATCCAGAGTATCGACTTCTACCCTACCCTGCTGGCAGCCACCGACACCGATAAGCCGGAAGAACAACTCCTGGACGGCGTGAATCTACTGCCAGTACTCACCGGGGAGCAGGAACAACTGGAACGGGAGGCTATCTTCAGCCACTTTCCCCACTATGTACTCGCCACGCATAATCTGCCCTCCACGGCGGTCTGGTACAACAACTGGAAGCTGATCAAAGAATACGGTGAAGGGGAAGACCGCCAACCGGCCCTGCGCCTTTACAACCTGGAAAATGATATTTCGGAAACGACGGATGTTTCATCCGAGCATCCCGACCTGACGGCGAAGCTGGCCGCCATGGTGACCGACCACGTGGAAGAAATAGGTGGATTGGTGCCCGTGATCAATCCGAATTACAACCCCGACGCGGATAGCCCGATGGGGCGGGTGAAGATCTTTCCGGCGGATAAGTACCCGAATTATTGAATGGGTGGATTCGTGGATCGCTGAATGGCCTGCTTTGCTGCTGTCGGGTCAGGCACGCGCAGGTCGGCGGTTCACAGGTGTTCCTTGATCGGACGTATTCTCCGGGTAGGCAAGAATCAAATTTTTATGGAGCAGGATGAAAAAAGTCGAGAATTGGAGAAATACCGTGATTTGGTACTGGCAGTGTTGGATTATGACTGTCATAAGTTGCAGCAAGCCGCAGCTGAGGGGTATCCAAATTTCAGGACCGATCATGCTGAAAGGCTGAAGGTCGAAACCCGCAAAGCCTTCGAGAAGCAACAATTGAGCAAGCTCAAGCAGTGGTTCAGGGACCTCACCGAAGGGGCGATCGAGACCCGCGACTTCGCCATTACGGCTTATCTGAAGGAGGCAACCGGCTACGAGATAGATATCTTCGCGAAATACTTCGCCCGCATTGATGCTATCCTGACCCGCAGAAAGATCACCACGGACAACCAGTTTTACGATGCCTCCATGCTGGTAGACCACCTTTGTCAGTCGGATCCGGTAGACGAAGAGAAAATTGACCGCCTAAATAGATTGATTGGTGCCTACGAGGACCGGAATAGTGATGGCCCGAGGTAGCCGCGGAAAAGCATCGCCAATATTCCTCAGCCCATATCAATTGCCTTGTTAGGTGGAGGTTATCTTGGCTGGCCAAGTCCGATCCGTCATGCATACGCTTGCTAAACTTTCGCTACTCTCCCTGTGCCTGTTGACCTTCTCGTGCACACAGCAAATTGAGCAGTCCTATTCACCAGCGGAAAAGCTCCCGCCCAATGTCCTCTTCATTGCCGTGGATGATCTACGGCCGGAGCTAGGAGCGTACGGTCGGTCTATCGTCCACTCGCCGAACATCGACCGGCTGGCCGCCCGTGCCATGCGCTTCACGAATGCCTACTGCAACGTACCGGTCTGCGGGGCCTCCCGCGCGAGCCTGATGACCGGCATCCGCCCTACACGGAACCGCTTCGTAGACTACAGCACGCGGATCGAAGAGGATGCACCCGGGGTGACTACCCTGCACGGGCACTTCAAGGAAAACGGATACTACTCGGTCGCCCTGGGCAAGGTGCTGCACCATACCGATGATCGGGAAGATGACTACAACGAACCGAATTGGCGGCCCACCGTCGGGGCGGGCAAGGGGCGCGATTATCACTCGCCGAAGGCCATGGCGATGGTAGCGGAAGGTTCGGGTGGACGCGGACCTGCCTTTGAGCGGGGTGTCCTGGCCGACAGCGCGTACTGGGACGGTAAGATCGCCGCTCGTGCCGTCGATTACGTCGACAAACTGGCCGCCGGGGATCAGCCCTTTTTTCTTGCGGTAGGTTTTATGAAACCCCACCTGCCCTTCAACGCACCCGAACGCTACTGGCAACGGTACGATTCGGTGGACTTTGAGTTGCCGCCCACTTACTTCCGGGGGGACGGCACGCCGGAGGAGCTGCTCCACAACAGCGGCGAACTGCGCAATTATCTGGAGGTACCCGAAGACCGAATACTTCCCGAAGACTACGCCCGAACGCTGATCCATGGCTACTACGCAAGCGTGAGTTTCGTCGACGCCCAGATCGGGAAGGTACTGGACGCGCTGGAAGCTACGGGTGAAGCCGATAACACCATCGTCATCCTGTGGGGCGATCACGGCTGGAACCTGGGTGACCACACGATGTGGTGTAAGCATACGGTGTTCAATAGCTCCTTGCGCGTGCCCCTCCTGATCGATGCACCGGGGCTAGTTGCCGGTACCGCCGCCGCGATGGTCGAATACGTAGACCTCTTCCCCACCCTGGCGGAGCTCGCCGGTCTTCCCCGGCCAGACCAGCTCGACGGGCGGAGCCTGGTACCGCTGCTGCAGGATCCCGACCGAGAGTGGGACAACGCGGTTTTTACCCGCTGGTACGACGGCGACAACATCACCACCGACCGCTACGCCTATACCGAATGGCGGGACACGACGGGGGAACTTTACGCGCGGGCCTTATTCGATCACCACACCGACTCGCTCGAAACAAACAGTGTGGCGCGTGATCACCGGTACCAGGCGATCGTCGACTCGCTGAGCAGGGTACTACTGCAACACAAACGGGGGAAATAGTAAAATTCTATACGGCTCCACAGGCTTAATCCTTTGTAAGGTCGAGCAGGATAACGTGCCTCCCCTCCCGTAAAGGTATCGAGCGCTCCCCCCTTGCACGCTCGGTACGGACGCGTTGGCCGTGAACCCGCACGCGGTCACCGGTGCCCGGTGGCAACACGATCCGGGCGTTACCCCCTTCCGGGATGGTCACCGTAAGTTTCAACTCCTCATCGAGATACTCCCAGCCGCTAACGATCGTACCAGCCACACTTTGGTATTCCCCGGACATGCTACCGACGCGCGGATCGGGCGCCGGACGGATCACGATTTGCTCGAAGCCGGGTCCTTCCGCATCGATCCCCAGACCCTGCTGGAATAACCACTGCCCCACCGCGCCGAAAGCATAGTGGTTGAAGGAGTTCATCTTGGCGTTCATCTCCCCGTTAAAGCCCGCTTCCTGGGTGTAGCTGTTCCACCGCTCCCAGATGGTGGTAGCACCGTTGGCGATCTGGAATCCCCAGCCGGGATAGCGGCGACTTAGCAGCATGGCGTAGGCCAGGTCCGATCTGCCGATCTTGCTCAAAGCGGGTAGGAGCTGTCGGATGCCCAGGATGCCGCTAGTGGGCAGGGTATCGGCGGCAACCACCAGGTCGACCAGGTGACCCCCGGCGAGTTGGGCGAGCGAATCCGGTAACAGGTCGAAATACAGTGCCGTAGCGTATCCCGATTGGGTATGTCCGGTAAAACCCCGCTCTCCTTCGAAGTAACCCTGTCCGTCACCGTAGGCGGTTTCATCGATGACGAACCTACCCTCCTCGTCCACGTAATGGTCAATAAAGGCAGCCATCGATTTTTCCCGGATATCCCGGTAGTACGCCGCGCGCGCTTCCCGGCCGATCGCCGCACTCATTTCGGCCATGATGCCGAGACTGTGCGCGAAGTAGAGCGAAGCCAGGATGTCATGGGCTAAATGGCGGTCGGTCAGGGAAAGCCAATCACCAAAGCCACCGGCCGGATTAGCATCCCGCCAGGAATCTTCCGGATAAAAGTAACCGGTCGCCGCGCTCTTACCGATCTGGAAGTCCATGTACTTTTCCATGGAGGCGTAGTGCTCGCCGATGATAGCGGTGTCTCCATAAAACCAGTAAGCGTTATAGG
>JBASAV010000847.1:0-6599 GCA_049650785.1 Lewinella sp.
AGGCTAATCAGCGTCACCAGTAAGCCTTCGAAGGAGAACATGATGCCGAGCACTACCATCAGTGCCGTAAATCCACCCAAAATAAAGATCAGGGGGTTCAGTCCTTCGCGGTACATGACCAGCAGGAAACCGGTAAAGACCAGCGTGGAACCCATATCGGGCTGGCCGAGAATGACTACCGCCGGAATCAGCCAAATCAGGCAGGCGTACGCAACCGTACGCAGGCTATCCAGCCGGCCGCTATACTGACTCATAAAGGCGGCCATGCCGACGCAGGCACCGAACTTGGCTAATTCACTGGGCTGAAAGGTGAAGCCTCCGACGGCGAACCAGGAGCGGGCACCGTTGATTTCTTTTCCCGCTACGAGAACCAGCAGCAGGAGGACAACCGTGAAGGCGTAGATGGGATAGGCCCCCACTACCCATATCTTCCTATCGATGAGATAATTGATAGCCAACCACGCTCCGGCCGAAAGAATGACCCAGAAGAACTGCTTCCCCGCCGGCGTTGCCAATCTTCCCGCAATACCATCGGGGTATCCGTCGGGTGGCGAACCTACCGAGTTGATCATCAGCAGGCCGGTAAATACCAGAAACAGATAGAGGATGATGGTGGCTACATCCGTACGCGACCTTTTAAGGGAAATTCTGCCCATGGCCGCTTTAGTACATCTTCAGTAACTCGGATTCTTCTACCTGATCCTTTACCAGGTATACGCCCTCGTATTCCTCGCTGAGGTTTTGCCGGAGCCGCTCGGCTTCCTGGCGGGTGAAAAATGCCCCGGCGCGCAATTTGTAGTAGGGTTTATTGTGCACCCAATCAACCGTCACGCTCGGGTAATCCGCGCGAAATTGCTTTTCGGTCGTTTCGAGTTGCTGCCGATCAGTGGTGGCCAGTAGCTGTACCCGCCATCCTTCGACCTTGTCTTCCCGCTCGTTGATCTCGGAAAAGAGGTCGAGCACGCGGGAGACGTCCTCATCCGGTGAAATAGCGACCATGCGCTGGGCGGAGAGCCCGGAAACCGTAGCCAGTATAGTTAGCAGAAGGAAGGTGCGCATATGGCAGGAAGCTTTATTGAATAATCGTCAGGCCGGAGGATGTACCAATGCGGTCGGCACCAGCCTCCAGGAGTTCGGCCGCCGCCGCTCGGGTACGAATACCACCGCTGGCTTTGATGCGGATCTCCGAATCCAAGTTAGCACGTAGATACCGAATCTGTTCGACGGTCGCGCCACCCTGGGTCCCTGAGCTAGTTTTAACGTAGTTGGGTCGCACCTTATTACAGAGCTCGACCAGGCGTTCGACCTCCTCGTCGGTCATCACGCTCAGTTCCAGGATCAGCTTGCACACCTTACCCTTGAGCCGTACCGTAGTAGCCATCTGCTCGATCTCCGTACGTACGTAGTTCCAGTCACCGGACTTGACGGCGGAAATATTGATGACGATGTCCAGTTCGTCCGCCCCCTCTTCCAGGGAACGACGCGCCTCGGCCACCTTGATAGACGTTTCGGAGTACCCGTAGGGGTAACCTATGACCGTCGCTACCTTGACGGAGTGATCGTGGAGTGCCTGCTGGGCCTTGGGAACAAAATAGGGGGGCACGCAAACGGCGTAGAACCCATATTCGATAGCCTCCTCGCACAGGCGCTTGATGTCAGCCGCCGTAGCCAGGGGACTAAGAAAAGTGTGGTCGATAAACTTGTTCAATCAGGGAATCTTATGGGAGTAGTTTAGGCATGCACCTAAGGCGCACAATATACGCTCATTCTACCTCCCGTGGCAGTGCTTAAACTTCTTCCCGCTTCCGCAGGGACAGGGATCATTGCGACCGATTTTTGCGGAGTCCCGCTGGAAGGTTTCTACTTTCTCGGGTTTACTGGCGGCTTCGGCGGCCTGCCGGGCGGCGGCAGCGGCCGGCTCGGGATCCTGGCTACGGTTCACCTGGGTGGGCGGTGGAACCACGCGTCTCGGTGCCCGGGCCTCCTGAATATCACGGGGCTCGGCGATCACCAGGTCACCCTTGGCCAGGTAGCTGGTCGTCTTCTCGTTGATGCGGCTGATGAGTTCCTCGAAGAGGTTGTAGGACTCCATCTTGTAGACCACCAGCGGGTCCTTCTGCTCGAAGGAGGCCATATTGGTGGAGGTCTTCAGTTCGTCCATGGAGCGCAGGTGCTCCTTCCAGTTCTCGTCGAGGATCGCCAGCGATACCGCTTTTTCGATATCGGACTTGATACTCTTACCGTCGGTCTCCAGCGCCTGTTCGATATCGGCCGTGATCTGCAACGGGTGCGTGCTACCGTCCGTAAACGGTATGATGATCCGCCGGTAGCGGCCGGGCTGTTCCTCGTTCACCTTGCGGATATGGGGCATAACGCGCTCGATGAGGGTCAGCATCTTCCGCTCGTAGAAAGCGCGGAACTGATCCAGCAACTGGTCGGCAATATCGTTTACGTCCTTATGGTCAAAATCCGCAGCCTGAATTTCCGACTCAAATCCAAGCAAACGCTGGGTAGCGCGGCGGAAGGTATCGTAGGTACCGTTCTGCTTGTGCGCATAGACGATATCGTCGATCAACCCCTCGAAGGAGTTATTTAGGTCCAGGCTCAGGCGCTGACCGCTGAGGGCGTTGTCACGCTTCCGGTAGATGGCCTCCCGCTGGATATTCATTACGTCGTCGTACTCCAGCAGGCGCTTCCGAATACCGAAGTTGTTCTCTTCGACCTTCTTCTGTGCGTTCTCGATCGACTTGGTCACGATACCCGCCTGAATGACGTCTCCCTCCTTGTGGCCGGCGCGGTCCATCCATTTCGCGATCCGGTCGCTCTGGAAGTAGCGCATCAGCTTGTCTTCCAGACTCACGTAAAACTGCGTGGAACCGGGGTCACCCTGGCGACCGGAACGACCGCGCAACTGGCGGTCTACCCGGCGACTGTCGTGCCGTTCGGTCCCGACGATCGCCAGACCGCCGGCCTTCTTCACCTGGTCGTTGATCTTGATGTCCGTACCCCGGCCGGCCATGTTGGTCGCGATGGTGACCTTACCCGGCCGACCCGCCTCGGCGACGATATCCGCCTCGCGCTGGTGTTGTTTGGCATTCAGTACGTTGTGATCGATGCCGCGCAACTGAAGCATGCGGCTCATTTTTTCACTGATGTCGACGGCGGTGGTACCAACGAGCACCGGACGACCGGCATTACTCAGTTCGACGATATCGTCGATGACGGCGTTGAATTTCTCCCGGTCGGTCTTGTAGATGAGGTCGTTCTGGTCGTCCCGCTGAATCGGCCGGTTGGTCGGAATGACTACCACGTCCAGCTTGTAGATCTCCCAGAACTCCCCGGCCTCCGTTTCGGCCGTACCGGTCATACCGCATAGTTTGTGGTACATCCGGAAGTAGTTCTGCAGGGTCACCGTGGCGTAGGTCTGCGTTAACTCGCCCACTTTCACGTTTTCCTTGGCTTCCAGGGCCTGGTGTAGTCCGTCGGAGTAGCGACGGCCTTCCATCATACGGCCGGTCTGCTCGTCGACGATCTTGACCTGACTGTCCATGACGACGTACTCACTATCGCGCTCGAACAGGGCATAGGCCTTCAGCAACTGACTGATGGCGTGCAGGCGTTTGGATTTCACCCCGAAGTCCTGGGCCAGCTTGTTCTTTGCCAGGGCCCTTTCCTCCTTGTCGAGGTCTTTACGGTTGTCGACTTCGGCCATGCTGGTGGCCAGGTCGTTGAGGATGAAGAAGTGGGGGTCGTCGTTGTACTTGCTCAGGTAGTCCGTGCCCTTGTCGGTGAGGTCTACCTGCCGATTCTTTTCATCAATGGTGAAGTACAGTTCGGCGTCTACCTCCGGCATCCGCTTATTGTTCTCCGACATGTAGGTGTTCTCCGTCTTTTGCAGGAGCACGCGGGCACCCTCCGTGGAGAGGAACTTGATGAGCGGACGACTCTTCGGATAGGCGCGGTACGCCCGGTATAGCGCCAGACCGGCTTCGCCTTCCTCCACGCCCATGTAGCCTTCCTTGAAGAGCTTTTTGGCTTCGGTGAGGAATTTATTAGCCGTCTTCTGCTGTTGCGCAATGAGCTTTTCGATGGCCGGCTTAAGCTCCAGATAGTCCTGGTCGTCGGCGTTGTTGGTCACCGGTCCGGAGATGATGAGCGGCGTCCGCGCATCGTCGACCAGTACCGAGTCGACCTCATCGATCATGGCGAAGTGATGGTGCTTCTGCACCTTGTCTGCCGTGGCACGCACCATATTGTCGCGCAGGTAGTCGAAGCCGAATTCGTTATTCGTACCGTAAGTGATGTCGGCTGCGTAGGCCTTGATGCGGCCGGGGCTGTGCGGCCGGTGCAGGTCGATACAGTCGATGCTGAGCTTGAGGAATTGCATGACCGGTCCTATCCATTCGGCGTCACGCTGGGCCAGGTAATTGTTTACCGTCACCACGTGGACGCCTCGGCCGCTGAGGCCGTTCAGGTAGGCCGGTAAGGTGGCGACGAGGGTCTTACCCTCACCCGTCTGCATCTCGGCGATCTTACCATCGTGCAGCACCTGTCCGCCGATTAACTGGACATCGTAGTGGATCATATTCCACTCGATCTCTCCTCCGGCGGCCAACCATTTGTTGTTATAGGTGACCTGCCCGCTGTCATCCACGGTCACGTAGTCCTTGCCAGCGGCCAGTTCCCGGTCGGCATCGGTGGCCGTAGCCGTCATGGGCCCTTCGGTAAACCGGCGGGCTACCTCTTTGACCGTAGCGAACGCGGCCGGCAGAATCTCTTTCAATACGACCTCGAGCTCCTCGTTTCGTTGCTCCTCCAGCCGGTCGATTTCCTTAAAAATCTCATCCTTCTGACGGAAGTCGGGTTCGGCCTTTGCTTCGGCTCGCAGTTTGAGCACCTCCTCGTCGATCTCGGACAGGTAATCGGCGATTTGTTGCCGGAAATCGTCCGTCCGTTGCCGCAAAGCGTCGTTTGAGAGGCCGGATAGCCCGTCGTAAACCTCATTGATTTCGTCGACGATCGGCTGATAAGCCTTAACGTCGCGGTCTTGTTTAGATCCGAATAATTTCTTTAGGGCCTCAAACATATTGGTATAGCTTATATAAACAGGGCGGCGGCGCGCAGGAAAAAAGTTCCCCGGGCAAGGGAACGGAGGTGGCAGGCGAAGATACCACTACCCGGAACGAGAATCCGCATATATCAGGCCAAAGCGGGCAGGGCGACATTCTGTCACGGGCCTACGGTAACGAACTGACAGCTATGCCGGTTGAAACCACCGCAGTCCGCCCCGTAGCTTGAGCGGTCGCTCACAACGCTAGTAAGCCAAGCGGTGGCGACCACATCATTGGATAGTGGTTTTAACCGGAAGTGGGGATGATTTTAGTGCGGGCGGTCTGATTATAGCCGGGATTCTAAAAGCTGATCAATCCCACCCTTGCACGCTCCAGCAGGTGACGTCGCTCGTCGAGACTTAGCGATAGGGGAAGTTGAGCGATACCTATGATTCTCCGCATAATTTCCACGTAGCAAAACTTCCTGGCCAGTATCACATCAAATCCCGCCGGTTTAGCATAGTCGGAATCTATTTGGTGGATCCTTTTCTCACTGGATTTGCTCATCAGCAGGTGCCCCATCAGTACCCCTACGTCAAATTCGGGGCACCCAAGGTGAGCGAACTCAGCGTCGATCACGTAGACGCGGTCCTCCAACTGCAGAAAACTGCCGGGGTGATAATCCCCGTGAATCAGTCTGCTGCCCCCGGCCAGGTATAGGTCTCCTAATTCAGCGACGGCCTGGCGTAGGCGCTCGTCGTGCTGGTACGGTAGCGCCACCGCGGCCAGCCCCGGGTAAATCGCGTCCAGGGGGAAGTTATTTTTCGGCTGAAACGGCAATTCGAAAATGTGCGCGTGGTTCAGATGCTTCAATAGCCGATTAGGCGGAAACTCGGTCGGCGTCAGGGCGTGCAGCTCTCCGGCAAACCGGAGCAGATTCGCGAGCTGGCGACGGGTGAAATCTACCCGGTCGTTATATACGGTGGACAGATCTTCGATAGGCCCCAAGTCTTCCAGGATGATCACGTAGTTCTCCGGGTCACAGCGCAGCATTTCCGGCATATGCCCCGTCAGGAAGTGGTTGCGCGCAATCGCCTGGTGAAAGCTTCGCTCAATGAGTATGCGGTCCACCGGAGCAGCCAGTTCCGGGAAGCGGGCTACCCAGGGTCGGCTTTGCTTCACTACGATGCGCCGACGGTTGGTGAGCACCCGCAGGGTAACGTTCATGTTTCCCTCCCCGGCCGGCACGACCGCCAGCACCTCTTCTCCGGGTATCAAGAATTTCTGCTCCTGCAGATAGGTTTCCACTTCCTGCTGGTTTCCCGCCGTGAGATAATACCGGCTTCCTGTCTCCCACTTAAATTTCTCGCTAAAATCTTGGTGCATCCTGGGCAAAGGTGTTGATCAGGAAAGTACGGAAAAGGATACAGTGTGATAAGTTCTCCGCGTATCGAAATACTTGGTAGCGATCTCCACTGGCTACTACAAAAAAGAAAGGAGGCCAAGTGGCCCCCCTCCCGTAAATACTCACTCAAAACATGTTAATAT
>JBASAV010000848.1:0-4969 GCA_049650785.1 Lewinella sp.
GCCTGGCGGATCTGTGCGAGCGCATCTCCAGCCTTTAAATCAATTTTAAACACCCAGGGCGCGCCACTGTGGCGCGCCCTTTTTTTATCCTGGTAATTCTCTACCCCCCCTTATGAAGCTGCAAGACCTGGACCTGGAAGACAAGACCGTACTCGTACGCGTAGATTTCAACGTACCCATCGATGAGGACGGTGAAGTGACGGACGCCACGCGCATCGAAAAGGCTGCCCCAACCATTCAGTACCTGTTGGAGAACGGAGCTGCCGTCATCCTTATGTCTCACCTCGGACGCCCCCAGAAAGAGAAACTGGAAGACGGTACCATTGACAAGGAGGCCTTCACCCTGCGCCCCGTCATCACTACTCTGGAAGACAGCATCGGGTGTCAGGTACATTTCGTTGAGGATACCATCGGCGAAGACGCCAAAGCGGCCGTCGAAGCGCTCGAACCCGGACAGGTGTTGCTCCTGGAAAACACCCGCTTCTACGCCGGTGAGGAAAAGGGCGATACGGACCTGGCGAAAGCCATGGCTTCCCTGGCGGATCTTTACGTCAACGATGCGTTCGGTGCCGCCCACCGCGAGCATGCCTCCACGGCCACCGTGGCGCAGTTTTTTGATGCCGATAAGAAAAGCTTCGGCTTCCTTATGGGCGCCGAACTTGAGGGCGCCGATAAACTGCTTAACTCCCCCGCCCACCCGGTCACCGCCATCGTCGGCGGCGCAAAGGTGAGCGATAAGATCCTGCTGCTGGAAAAACTGCTGGATTTTGCCGACAACATCATTATCGGCGGAGCCATGGCGTATACTTTCAGTCTGGCAAAGGGCGGAAAGGTGGGCCAGTCACTGGTGGAGCGGGACAAGACCGACAAGGCGCTAGACCTGCTGAAGAAAGCCGAAGCCAAGGGCACCAATATCTACTTACCCGTCGATACCGTCGTTGGAAAGGAATTCAGCAACGAGACACCGTCCGACATCGTCCCCGCCGGGGAGATCGGCGACGAATGGCAGGGGCTGGACATTGGTCCTAAATCCATAGAAGCGTTTTCCGCGGTGATCGCCAAGAGCAAATCCATCCTCTGGAATGGTCCCATGGGTGTTTTTGAGATGAAGAACTTTGCCAAAGGGACCAACGCTATCGCCGAAGCCGTAGCCGATGCCACCGAAAATAACGGTGCCTATAGCCTGATCGGAGGCGGTGATTCGGTATCGGCCATCAACCAGGCCGGGCTCGCTGATAAGGTAAGCTTCGTCAGCACCGGCGGAGGAGCCATGCTGGAGTTGCTCGAAGGCAAGGAACTGCCCGGCATCAAGGCGATTCGCGTCTGATGGTTTAAGCTTTTTCGTCGCCCCCGCGTTAGTTGGTCATGAACCTCGAGAGTGTAGTCGACGAAAGCGGCCAACAGATCGGTATACCTGTGCAATTCGACGGATCGCCCGCCGAAGAAGTTAACTTCGATCCGTTTGTCGGACCCTACCGGTCAGTGCTCAGTTTCGAGCGGCTGCTGCATAAGGTCGAATCATTGGCGGAAGAGGGTTCTGCCGGCGTCCGGCTCATCGCGCGGGAGATTCTCCGACGCGTGCAGGACGTTCCGGCCTTCCGGGAGCCGATCCGGGATTTGTCACTATTGAAGCGCCACGACGACGTTCTCGACCTGTTGATGCTCTTTCTCGTCTCGCCCGAAAAGCGGAGTACCCAATTATTTAAGTTCACGCTTCCCTTCTCCATGCAGCCGCTGTACGTCAGCGAGAGTATGCAGGTCATTTTAGGCCGGCAAAACGCGTGTTATTCCTTTGGCGGCGGGGCGCAGGAGGTATGGAACAAGCATATGGTGCTGATCGGTTGCACCATCCTGCAACAATGCTACGGGGTGGAGGTCAGCATCGAGCCCAGTGTCATGCTGACCGTGCCCGATCCGCAGACGGGGCTCAACCGCTTCTATAAGCCCAGTTTTAATCAGGATTACATCACCGTCAAGGTCAACGGAACCCTACCGAAGCTCCGTAAATCGGAGATTCAGAAGTTGCTGAATAATATCCACAATACTGCGCTCTGGCAAAAGCATTTGCCCCCGGAAGTCTTTAGTCTGCATGGATTTCACCTGGCCGAACTACAGGAGGTAACGACCGAGGAAAGCCTGAGCCGACTCAAACACCGCCTGATCAGTCGGGATGCCGTGCTTGACGTCGAGCGAGTAAAGGAACTCGCCAATTTGGTGCGTTTGCACTTCCAGCTACCCCACCTACAGCTCGGACTGACCGCCGTGGATTATCCACAGGATCGGGCCGTAGATCATGAATACCGGATCCGGTACAATCTATTAGCCGACGAGGTAGCGAGCCTGACTGACCAGGCCTATGCGGGAAGCATCTACGAGCGCGTGTTTCAGTCCGGGGAAATGATGGTGATCCAGGACTTGACCGATATAGACTCCCCTACCCTGCTGGAGGAGCGCCTGATCGACCTGGGCTACCGCAGTATGCTGCTAGCCCCACTCCTGAGCCAGACCAAGCATGTTATCGGGATTGTCGAGTTGGCTAGCCCCCAACCAAACGCGCTGAATGCTTTCATGGAGTCCAAATTCGAAGAGATCCGTGGACTCTTCCGGACGGCGGTAGAGAGAAGCCGGGAGTACATCAACAATCGCATCGAGGTCATCCTGCGGGAGCAGTACACCAGCCTGCACCCCACGGTAGAATGGCGCTTCACCGAGGCGGCTTTCAATATCCTGAAGCGGCAGGAGGAAGGACTCCCCCCGGCTGCCGAGGAGATCCGCTTTAAAAAGGTGTATCCGCTTTACGGGCAACTCGATATTGTAGGGAGCTCCAACCTGCGCAATGCCGCCATATACCAGGACCTGATCGACAACCTCCGGGCCGGTCGGCTTATCCTGGTGCGCGCACTTGACATGGTCGACTTTCCTATCGTAAATCAGGTAATCATGTCGTTAGACGTGCATCTGAGTACTACGTTGGAGCTGTTCGACAACAGCCACGAGATACGCATCGGTGATTTTATCCACCGTCAGCTTAGCCCCCTCGTACTTCAGCTGGGCCAGTCATTCCCCGAACTACGGGAATTGATCGCCGACTACCGCCATAACCTCGACGCCGATCTCGGCTTGTTCTACCGCGTGCGTCGGGACTACGAAAGCAGCGTCAACGGCCTGAATCGCATGATCGGGGATTTCCTGACCGAGCGGGACCAGGCTGCCCAAAAGGTACTGCCGCACTACTTCGAGAAATACAAGACCGACGGCGTCGAGTATGAAATGTATATCGGCCAGAGTTTACTCAAGCACCACCGATTTACAAACCTGCATCTGCGCAACCTTCGTTTATCGCAGCTGGTCGACCTGTGTGAGCTTACGCGACGGGTAGACGCTCTCCGCCCGGAATTGGCTATGCCCCTGCGCACGGCGCAATTGATCTTTGCCTACACCGCCACCCTGAATATCCGCTTCCGGATGGATGAGAAGCGGTTTGACGTGGATGGCGACTATAACGTTCGCTACGAGATCCTGAAGAAGCGGATTGATAAGGCCACTATCCGGCAGGGGGCCGAGCGACTCACCCAGGCAGGTATGGTGAGCATCGTCTATATGCAGGATAAGGACGCGGAGGAATACGAGGACTACCTCCACTACCTACACCAGGCCGGCTACGTCGACGGTGAGGTGGAATACCTGACCCTTGACCCGCTTCAATCGGTCAGCGGATTGCAGGCCTTAAGGTTCCGGGTGAAAGTCTGAAACTTTGCCGCACAGTCCACAGTTAAGTAAACCAACTACTCCGTAACCGTTCACGGAGCTAAAAATCAATCGTTTGAGCGAAATTGTAATGTCGATAAACGGGGTGGATCCCGTTTCCTTGCTCGGGGAGAATAACAAGAAGCTGAACCTTATTCGGGCGGCTTATCCCGAGGCTACCGTTACCCAACGGGGCACCAATATCAAGATCAAGGCCGAAAAGCCGGAGGCGCAGAAGATTAAGCATCACCTGGAACTGATGATGCGGCTGTTGCAGGATAACCGGGAACTTAGTACGCATACCGTAGAAGATGTACTGGCGGGCGAAAATCCGTTCCAGACACGCCTGGGTACGGGTAATAAGAACAAGACGATCGTTTTCGGTCGTAACGGTAAGCCTATCAAGGCGCGTACGCCGAATCAGTTTATGATGATCGAGGCGGCGGAGGTTAACGACATTGTGTTCGCCGTAGGTCCGGCCGGTACGGGTAAGACATACACTGCGGTTGCGTTGGCTATTCGCGCACTTAAGAATAAGCTGGTCAAAAAGATCATCCTTACCCGCCCGGCGGTAGAGGCGGGAGAAAGCCTGGGCTTCTTACCGGGCGACTTGCAGGACAAGATCGATCCCTATCTGCGACCTCTCTACGATGCCCTGGACGATATGCTGCCCCGGGAGCGACTGGATAAATTCCGGGAGGATGGTACGATTGAGATTGCTCCGCTCGCTTACATGCGCGGTCGAACATTGGACAACTGCTTCGTTATCATGGATGAGGCGCAGAACACAACCACTTCGCAGATAAAGATGTTCCTCACCCGACTCGGCCCTTCCGCCAAGTGCATCGTTACCGGTGACCTTAGTCAGGTGGATCTTCCCCGCAACCAGGTTTCCGGACTGCGTCGCGCGATTTCACTACTTGCGCCGATTAAAGGAATCAGTGTTATTCGCTTGACCGCGGAGGACGTGGTTCGTCACCGCCTGGTGAAGGCCATTATAAAAGCCTACGATGCGGACGATGAGTCCGAGGGACGGGGACGGTTTGGCCCACCTCCGGAAAGCACGTTTGAGCGCTTAGGCGCACCGGGTCGGAGCCGTAAAGAAGAAGAAATAGAAGAAAATACGGAGGAATAAGCCAATTTGTTGTTTATTTTATATTCCGTATACTACTAAAGCCAGAGCCGTAATGCACTGGCTTTAGTAGTATACGGAATATAAAAT
>JBASAV010000849.1:0-5070 GCA_049650785.1 Lewinella sp.
TCGTAGTTGGCCGTATCCAGGTAGTGCACGCCGGCGTTCAGACAGGCTTCCATGATGGTGAGGTCCTGGTAAGGTAGCGCCACGTGGATCACCATAAACGGATCGTAGTCCTGGATGAGTTGCGTCAGCGCGGGTATATCTTCGGCGTCGATGGCAGCCGTCGTAATCTTGTCGTACCCCAGATCCGATTTGATATCACCGGCAATCTCGTCGCACTTCGATTTGGTCCGGCTGGCCAGCATAAACTCGCTGAACACTTCGGGGTTTTCGGCACATTTGTAAGCAACGACGCGACCGACGCCTCCGGCGCCAATGATTAATACTTTAGACATAAGCTTTTTTTTGGGCTAACGTGGCGACGGCGCGCAGGTGCAATGCGGTACGGTTATTTATTGCAGGGTCACGCGGGCAAGGTACTGTCGCCCCCCTACTTTGGTGGAAAGCACGTAGATACCCGCCGGGAGCCGGGGGGCCTGCAGATCAGCTCGACCACCGCTAAACACAGCCGTTCCGTCGGTGATCACCACGCTCCCATCCACCGAACTGTAGCGTACCGAAGCCTCCCCGTCGAAGGGAATGGGCAAGGTCAACGTTAACCGGTCGGATGTCGGATTGGGAAATACTTCCATGTCGCTGTACGACGCGTCTGCCGAACGAGTCGATGTGCCCCCTTCCGTGGTTAACAGGTAAATTGTCCCGCTAAAATCTGCTACGTATAGCTCGCCGTTGACCCCCTCGCCAAAAGTCGATATCCGAGTGGTTTGCAGGTCTTCGAAAACGATCACGTCAGCCGCTCCTCCCGTTGCATCCGGGGGGTAAAGGAACAGCCGCGGCCGTCCGAAGTCACCAAATACATAGTAGCTCTGCAAATTCGCATCTGGGCCGCGGTATACAAAACCGCCCGTGACCGATGTACCATTTACCCGTTCATTCACATCGTGGGCATAATCGAGCACCGGATCGGTGAAGGCATCCGCCGATCTCCCCGCACAGCGCGCGGAGGGGCCTCCAAAGGCGATGAGGCCCTCCCGGCAGTTCCAGCCGAAGTTGGTACCGGCACCGGTACCACTTGGGAGGTGATTAATTTCCTCGCGGCGCCCCTGCCCTACGTCGCCAATCCAGAGATCGCCGTTATCGCGGTCGAAAGATATTTTCCAGGGGTTGCGCAGGCCCATCGCCCAGATTTCGGGAAGCGTATCGACGGAGTTGACGTATGGATTATCCTCGGGTATAACATAATTCATGCCTGCGGCGGTACTGTCCACGTTGATACGCAGCATGTTCCCGAGTAGGGTCGTTGGATCCTGGGCGTTATCGAACTGATCGTTGCCGCCGCCGCCGTCTCCCAGGGGGACATACAGGTAGCCATCGGGTCCGAAGGCGAGGTCACCCGCGTTGTGGTTGTCCGCCGGCTGGGGGATGGAAAGAATAATCCGTTCACTCAGGTCAAGCACGATGCCCACATTATCGAGGGTGAATCGGCTGATGCGGCTGATCAGTGCGCCCTGTCCTGCTCCGGCGGGTGCCGTATAGTTGACGTACACGTAGTTGCTATCCGGATAAGACGGATGAAAAGCCATCCCTAGCGCACCACCCTCACTATTGTCATCGACCTGGGAGGAGATATCCAGCACCAGCGATACTACATCATCGGCCATATTGTACCGATTGATGGTACCCTGCTTTTCGACAATGTAGAGTAAGTCTGCATTGACGCCGTCGGAAGCCAGGTCAGTGGGTTCATTGAAGGTAGTGGGTAGGGATTCGAGCTGGATCTCGGGCTGCGCGGACAGGCAAACCGGCAACAAGCTAAGCAGGAGAACGGGTAAAAGCTGTTTCATAGTAACGTATTTGGGAAGGGTGTCCCTATATAGCAGCGTACTACGGCTTTGGGTTCTCTCTGTCGGCAAGTAAGCGCTTAACTGACGTCGGCTACCATTTTATTTAACCGGCCCGATACGCCGACCACCCGGCAGCTTGGCGGTTAGTTGGACCGACATTTTCAGCGCACGTTCACCTTCGTTGCAGAGGTATAGCACCTCGCCCGAGTCGATCGAGATGGATTCCCGACTGCCCGCACCCAGTCCGAATCCCCGAACGAAGGCTGACGATTCTTCCCGAAGGACGCGAACCTCGAGTGCCTCCCCGCGTGTCTTGACCTGCGCCACGTACGATGTCCGGCCCCCTTCTCCGACCAGGTAGCATTCGCCCGGGCTGAGTTTGGATTCAAACCGATCGGTGGGTTCGGTCCGGAAGGCGTCGACCGGATCGGGCAGGTCAAAGGTAACTTGCGGCTCAAGCGCTGGAAGTGATTCGCCATCCATGGACTGCATCCGCATACCCTCCACGCCCTTGCTCATCACTACGAGGATATTGGCCTCCTCTCCGCCGGCATTCATCATCTGAACCTGTTCCCCGGAGATCACTTCGACCCTTTCGGTAGATCCAGGAAGTAGGGCCAGACTTCGCATGACTTGCCCATCCGACTGACTTATGACCTGGAGGCTTACTGCCTGTTTACCCTCATTGGTGAGGGTGGCTGAATAGTCGGACGTCATGTACTCGCCCAGCACGAACATCTGATTCGCCGGGATGGTCAGCCCGGCAATGCTTTTGGAACAGGTGAGGAGGGCGAACATCAACAGGGAGAGGAGGAGGAAACGCAACATGGCTATGGTAATTGATTTGCCACAAACCACCGGCGATCAGCGGTTTCCCGCGCTTCAAATCATCTTTTGGGACAAATTTTCCCCATCATTCATTCGAACGATGGCCTCTTTCGGTGAGCATCCGTAATATTTGCGGAAGGCCCGATTGAAGGTGGACTTACTATTGAAACCCGCTTCGAGCGCCAAGGCCAGCAGTGTCCGCTCGCGGTGATCGCCGCGTTCCAGTAAGTTGACAAAGTAACTGCACCGTAATCCATTGATGTAGTCGTTGAAGTTTTGCCCGGAGGAAGCGTTAATTGCCGCACTCAACTGTTTATCCTGTACGAGAATTCGCTCCGCCAGTTCCTTCAGTCGGAGGTCAGGCTCCAGGTAATCGCGGTGTTGTCCGAGCCGCGTTTGGGTACGGGCAAAGATGGCGGCCAGATTCTCTGCTACGTCAGCTTCGCGTGTATCGCTAACCGCTTCAACTTCCGGGATACGAAATTGCAGGGACCCGATTCGGTCGCCGTCGACCTGGAGGAACTGGATGCCCGCTGCAAAAGCCATACCGGACAGCGTCAGATGATGAAACCATTCCTTCACGTAGGGTGCCTCTCCGTACGCTGATTGATACCCGGCTACGACTATGGTCAGTACTATGCCGGCTACCAGCACGACCAGGAGTGATCCTAAGCCGGTGAACGTTCGACCGGTAAGGTCGCTAAACGCTTCTGTGAGGTAATTCCGATAGCGGCGGTAATCTCTGGCGGTCACCACCAGATAGGTAATCAATTGTAGATATGTAATGGTGGCCAGGCCGTTAATCACGGCCGGGTCGGTAAGCCAGAAACTTTCCCGGAATGGACCGCGTGTACCGAAGAATCCCGGCAGGGGTTGTCCGGCTATACCCCGTAGATAAATCAGGTCATATCCAACGGCCGCAATGGACGGTAGCGCGGTCAACAGCCAGGGTAAGAAGTGCCAGGCCAATCGACCCGACCAGTGGAAAGCGCTATTGGTGACCGCCCGGAAGTAGAGATAGATCAGGGGACCGAGCAACAACAGGTTATCCCACGAAATATAGAACATCAGGGTCGTGCGCCAGTCGTGGGCATCGTACCAACCTCCGAAGCCAAGCATCCATTGTGCCACGTAAAAAGTAGCCACGAGTAAAATGAGGGCGGCAAAGAGATCGCTAAGCCGCCGGTGCCGGTAGGACCTGGCCATCAGTAGGATCGCGTAAACCGTTCCCTGCAGCCAGCCGATCAGCAGCAGACTGGAATAAAGGTTGAAGTCGAAGAACGGTGGCTGCATAGGGTGAATATAACCAGGCATCTGCTCCACCGGGCTAAATCACAATAGGGAAGCTGTTCGAATCTTTACCCTATTCGGTTTATCACCACTAGAAGTCCACACGGTCTTGGCGGGTGACTTTACGGGCCAGGCAACACCTATTTGCGGGTAGATCATCATAAACCAGTCATTACGGGCACATTAGGTAGCCGCTAACCCCAGGGATAATGCCTCCACCCGAACATGCACGCCCCTGATTCCGTCTTATTGACACAGCAATTAGCTGACCCAATATTTCATTCATCACCTACTTTATGAAGATTCAACATATACCTTTCCTACTCTTACTCCTTTTTTCCGCCGTGGCCTGCGATGTAGACCAGACCGAGGAAGGCGAACTGCCGGAGGTCGACGTAGATGTCGACACCGAAGCCGGTGACCTGCCCGAATTTGACGTGGACTGGGCGGACGTGGACGTGACTACCACCACGCGCATGGTAGAAGTACCCAAAGTAACCGTGCAGATGGTAGAAGAAGAAGTTGAGGTACCCGTACTAGACGTCGAATGGCCCAGCGAATATGGCGATGCCGAAGAGACCACCTTCATGGTCGAAGCAGACGTCGACCAGGAAGCCGAACTGGAGATACAGGAAATTTATGCCACTGGCCAACGCATGATCGTTCTAGCTAGCCTGGAAAAGGACGGCGAAATGCTACAGAACGGAGAGATGATGCGTGTAAGCGATCAGGTAGTAATCAACGCCCCTGACATGGATGTCCGGTATTACATCATCGGAGACCGGCCCGAAGGTATCAGCAATACGCGCTACCGCTACATTGGCGACCGTAGCGAGATCTCCGACATGCTTGCCAATGGCCGCTCGATTTACAGCAACGACTAGTTTCATTAGCACCCAAGAATAAGTCACTCGAATATGATCGGAGTGGCGCACCGGAAAGCCTTCGTACTTATTAAGTACGGAGGCTTGCTGTTTATGGAAGCTTGACTAGCTCGGTAACTTCTTTGGACGTACCTACGGCATGATACTCCCGAAACCACGTCCGCTGTCGCTTGGCGTAGCGGCGGCTGTTCCTTTTAACAAGTTCGATGGCCCGGTCCCGACTGTAC
>JBASAV010000850.1:0-3756 GCA_049650785.1 Lewinella sp.
TACAAGATCGAGCCATTCCAGGTCGAGCTGCTGCACGGAATACCTCGGCCCGGAGGGCACTCGACCCTGGCTTTATCTGCCTCCCGCTACATTCCCAGGTCGAGCTGCTGCGAGAGATACCTCGGCCCAGAGGGCACTCGACCCTGGCTTTAATTGCCTCCCGCTACCCTCCAAGGTCGAGACTTTCTAAGTCGAGATGCTATATAAGCTACCTCGGCCCAGAGGGCGCCCGACGATAACCACGGTAAAAGCACCAGAATCCCCATCTTTACGATCCCTATGTCGTCCCCCGCCTTCACCGTGATCATCTGTACGTACCAGCGCGCCGACCTGCTGGAATACTGCCTGCAGTCGCTGGCGGAGCAGGTGGAGCCGGCGGGAAGCTGGGAGCTACTTGTCATAGACAACAATTGTACCGACGCGACCCCGAAACTGACCGATGACTTCCTTGCCGCCCACCCCGAAATCAACGGTCGCCGCATCCGCGAGGAAAAGCAGGGGCTGAGCCACGCCCGCAACCGGGGCTACGAAGAAGCCGCCGCGGACTGGGTGATCTACCTTGACGACGATGCCCGGGCACACGAAAGTTTCTTAGTACGGACGACCGAGCTGGTCGAGGCGCGTCAGTATCAAATCATCGGCGGCGTATTCTACCCCTGGTACCACTTCGGGCAGCCAGCTTGGTATCGGGACCGCTACGCCAGTAATGCGCTGCCGCAATACCGGCAACTCAGTGTACCCCCCGCCAATTACGTGGCCACGGGCGGGGTCATGCTTTGGGATAAACAACTGCTGCACGACCTGGGCGGTTTCGACCCACGCGTCGGGATGGTCGGGAACCGGATCGCCTACGGGGAGGAGACTTACCTACAGGCTAAGGCCCGGGCCCGGGGCATCGCCGTGGCTTACGATCCCGCACTGATCATCTACCACGTGGTGATGCCGCAGAAGCTATCGGTGGACTGGTTCTTCCGGTCTCACTTCGCGGCCGGACGGGATGCGGTGCTCGGCGGTAAGGTGCAGCCGGGATTCTTTTCCCTGGCAAAGGAACTACTACTGGCCGGCGTAGTTATGACTAAGGATTTCCTCTTCTATACCCCCCGCTTGCTAGGGACTGACTACTACGTGGAAAACTGGTTGATCGACGTCTTCCGGAAGGTCGCCAAACGTATCGGAACCGTCTACACCGCCTTGCTGCATGATCGAGTTACTCACCACTAGTCCCTTACTGCTTCTCTTTGCCGTCATGGCCATCGGCTACGGGGTGGGGGAGATCAAGATCAAGAGCTTCAAACTGGGGGTGGCCGCCGTACTCTTCGTCGGACTCGGTTTCGGCGCGCTTAGTCCCGCGCTGGAGGTGCCGCAGTTCATCGTCTTTATGGGGCTGGCGATCTTCGTCTATACCGTGGGACTGAGCTCCGCACCCTCCTTCTTTGCCAGTTTTCAGCGCAATGGTTTCCGGGATATTTACTTCGCTACGGGCACGATTTTACTCTCGGCGGGCCTGGCTTACGGCATCGGGGTGTGGCTGGACTTCGACGCCGCAACGACCAGCGGCCTGTACGCCGGAGCCAGTACCAATACGCCGGCCCTGGCGGGCCTGCTCGATGCCATCCAGAAGAACGCCCCGATCGACGGGCAGGACGCCATGTCGCAGCAGGCGGTGGTTGGCTACTCCCTGGCCTATCCCCTGGGGGTACTGGGCGTCATGCTCGGCCTCTTCGTGCTGCAGCGACTGATGAAGATCAGCTACGCTGACGAGTACCGGGAGCTACAAAAAGATTACCCGCTGGGCGAAAAACTTCTCAGCCGGACCTTCCGCGTCGAGCACCCCGACATGGCGGGCAAAACCCTGCGCGAATTTCGGCAGCAACACCGCGCGGGCGTTGCCTTCGGTCGTATGGAGCACAACGGCGAGACCTACCTGACCACCTGGGATAGCCAGCCGGAGGTCGGTGACCTCATCGTCCTGGTCGGTTCCCAGGAGGCCATCGATGAAACGGCCGCGCACGTAGGACCGCCGGCTCAGGGGCAGTTGAATCACGACCGCTCCGTATTCGACGTCCGGCGCATCTTTGTCTCGAACGAGGAGATTGCCGGAAAGACCATCGCATCCCTTAATCTCCAGGAGCGATTCAACGTACTCATCACCCGCGTACAGCGTGGCGACATGGACCTGCTCGCCGGCGGGGACACCGTACTTGAGTTGGGAGACCGCATCCTGCTGGTGGCCCACCGCAAGGACCTACCGGAAGTCTTCCGCGTCTTCGGCAACAGCTACGAGGCGCTTTCGAAGGTGAACCTACTGTCGTTTGGATTAGGTATCACGCTAGGTTTATTGCTGGGCATGATCACCTTCGAATTGCCGGGGGGCTACTCCTTCAGCCTCGGCTTTGCCGGTGGCCCGCTGATCATCGCCCTCATCCTGGGCCAACTTCGCCGCACCGGTCCCATCGTCTGGACCCTGCCCTACGGCGCCAACCTGACCCTGCGCCAGCTCGGCCTCATCTTCCTGCTGGCGGGCATCGGTATCCGCTCCGGCCAGACTTTTTACCAGACCTTGCAGACGGACCTTGGCTTCAAGCTCTTCCTCGCCGGGGGTATCATCGCCATCATCACTACGGTGGCGACCATTCTCGTTGGCTACCGCCTTCTCAAAATACCCTTCTCCTTTTTAGGTGGTATGGTAGGCAGCCAGCCCGCCGTCCTCGAATTCGCCATGGAGCAGGCCGGGAACAAGTACCCCACGATCGGCTATACCCGCATGCTGCCGGTGGTGCTGATCGGGAAGATCTTGGCGGTGCAGTTGTTGTATAGTCTGTTGAGTTAAGTCGGTTATCGTACCCTCGCTGGGCTCGGGAAACTGGTTGTCGGGTTATTGATATCTGCCGTCTGGCCTGTGGACCCTCTTGAGGCAATCGGGATAGTCGGCACCGCCTCGTCTTGGTTAAGCGATGTATAGGGAAGAGAGGTAAGGTGCAGCGACCACTACCGCGAGCGAAACAAGCAGCAAAACCGACAACTGACAACCGACAACTAACAGCACCCCCCCTAAAAACTAACAAACTCCCCCGGATCCACCGCCCGGCCCTCATGCCAGAGCTCGAAGTGCAGGTGGGGGCCCGTACTCTGGGTACCCGTATTTCCGATGATGGCCACGGCCTCGCCGGCCTTGACCCGGTCGCCGACGTCCTTCAGCAGGCGGCTGTTGTGCTTGTAGAAGCTGATCAGGTTGTTATCATGCTGGATGCCGATCATGTTGCCGTTAGCGTTGCTGAACTCCGAGAGGAAGACGATGCCGGCCCGCGTTGCCTTGACGGCGGTGTTCTGCGGAGCGAGAATGTCGACGCCCGTATGGTCCGTTGATAAGTTGAAGCCCGCGCTGACCTCCCCGTTGAGGGGGGCCACCAGGTAGACGGAAGCCAGGGTAACGTCATTGCTGCCGGGAGAAGGCTGGGCGGCGGCCTGCGCCGGTACCGTCATGCGCTGCTCCTCCATTTCGCGGCGAAGCTTGATCTCTGACTCGGATGGCGGCAGGGGTTCCACGTCATCGTTGGCTACGATCTCGGTACGTTGCTCGACACTGTCGACCGTGATGGCCTCCCCCAGCATGGTCCGCTTCAGGTTTTCAATGTACAGGTTCTGGCCTTCCACGATGTCGGTCAGTTCGTTCACCGTAAACTGGAGGTCGGCCATCTCTTCGCGCTGGACGACGTCGCCGTAGCCCGGTACGTACTGCCGGAGAGGTGTAAAGGC